>LXTK01000254.1 GCA_001643475.1 Proteobacteria bacterium SPGG2
AGACGGCACCAAGGGATTCACGGCGGGGCTCCACCACTTCGGTACACTGATCGCACTGGCTAACGGTGGTGAGCCCGTCATTGGTGTGCTTGATCAACCCATTACAAACGAGCGTTGGGTGGGGGTACAGGGCCGCCCCACGACCTTCAATGGCAAAGTAATCGAAACGCGGTCTTGCAATCACCTGCCGCACGCGATCATGGCAACCAGTGCGCCCGATTATTTTCACGATGGCGGATGGGACGCGTATAAACGCCTTAACGAAATTACCCGATGGACCGTTTACGGCGCGGGTTGTCACGGCTATGCGATGCTGGCCGCGGGTTTTATCGATGTGGCCATCGAGGCCGGTTTGGATCCCTTCGACTACTGCGCCCTTGTTCCGATCGTGGAGAATGCGGGCGGTGTGATAACGGATTGGGATGGAGCTCGGTTGACCATACATTCCGGCGATCGGATCATCGCCGCGGGTGATGCACGGATACACCACGACGCCTTGGCTGTGCTTCAGTCAACGCCCGACCGTATTTCCAACCCCTAGCAGTACGAGGGTTCAATGTTATGGCAACGGTGATCGAACTCATGTGGAGGAGAGAAATGAAAGGACGAATTGCGAACGTATTCTTTGTTGTCACGCTTTTGTTCTGTGGGGTATCGCTCGCACAGACTGACGCCAAGCGTAGCATCACCAAGATCGCCGGCGATCTTTACCGATTCCAGAACGACTTCCACTACTCGGTATTCCTCGTTACCTCCGAAGGTATCATCGTCAGCGATCCCATCAATGCGGATGCGGCGCGCTGGCTCAAGGCCGAGCTCGCCAAACGTTTCAATAAGCCTATTAGGTATATGATCTACAGTCATGACCATGTGGATCATATCGCTGGAGGCGAGGTCTTTGCCGACACAGCGATAGTGGTCGCGCATGAAAACGCCAAAGCGGACATCATCGCTGAGCAGCGCCCGACCGCGGTGCCCGATATTACCTTTTCAGATCAGATGACCATTGAGTTGGGCGGCAAGCGTGTGGAATTGAGCTATGTCGGCCGGAGCCACTCGGACAACATGATTGTCATGCGTTTTCCGGCAGAACGGGCGTTGTTCGCGGTCGACTTTATTCCTGTCAAGTCGGTGGCATGGAAGAACATGACCGACGCCTATATCCCCGATTGGATGAATGCGATCGCGCGGGTGGAGGCCATGGATTTCGATATCTTGGTACCGGGACATGGCGGACTTGGTACCAAGGCCGATGCCACCGCCTTCCGCGGTTACATGGAAATACTATATGCAGCTGTCCTTAAAGGCGCCCGCGAGGGCAAATCCCTGGAAGCCATGCAACAAAGCATTAGGCTGGAGAAGTACAAAGATTGGCATAACCACGATACGCAGCTGGCACTCAACATCGAGGGCATGTACAACCAGATCAAGCTGCATCGTCGAGGCAATTGACATGGGGGCGGCACATTAATATTTAACCATACGGTTAAATATATGAGTAAGCCTTTCATTCTTGGTGGCACGCCAATACCGAAATAGGAAGGTCCGAGATGCGACCCCACAAAGTTGTATCTGCAGCCGAGCAGCTCGAAGTCCGTAAAGCGTTCCTCGCCAAGGAAAAGGAGCTTACGAGACTACGTGACCAATTGAGCCAAGAGTGTCGTCAATTACCATGGGTCAAGGTCGACAAAGAGTATCTGTTCGACGGCCCGGATGGTCAGGAAACATTAGCAGATCTCTTTGCCGCTCGCGGTCAGCTTATTGTCTACCACTTTATGTATCATCCCAGCTGGAAAGAAGGCTGTCCGAGTTGTTCTTTCTGGGCTGATAACTTCAACGGGATCATCGTCCATCTCAACCATCGTGATGTAAGTATGGTGGCGATTTCCAAAGCGCCGTTGAAGCAGCTCGAGGCTTATAAGAAACGTATGAGTTGGGATTTTAAGTGGTTGTCCTCGTATGATGACGATTTTAATCGTGACTATAACGTGTCATTTACGGCGGAAGAGCTCGCGAAAGGAGAGACGTATTACAACTACAAGATGGGTGCTTTCCCTAGTGAGGAGGCCCCCGGCGTAAGCGTGTTCTACAAGGACGAGCATAGCGACATCTTTCATACGTATTCAACCTACGCACGCGGCTTGGATATGCTAAACGGCGCCTATCACTATTTGGATATCGTGCCAAAGGGGCGGGATGAAGAGGGTTTGCCTTGGACTATGGCATGGTTGCGTCGTCACGACAGTTACGAAGACTGATCTAGGCCTGATCAGATAGACGTTTCGCTAGCTCCTCTGGTGACACATCTTCCTTATGCGCTGCCATCCACCATTGGTTTCCGGACGCATCTTGTACACCGGCATTGCGATCTCCGTAGAATTGATCCGCCGGCGCTCTAACTGAAATCGCCCCCGCTTTTAACGCTCGCTCGTAAGCCGCGTCGGGGTCGTCCACGTATACGTAAAGGGTGGCTGGCATGGGTGTTATGTCGCCGACCGGCTCACCCATCATAATAGGGGAGTCACCGACTCTGACCCGGGCATGCTGAATACTCCCATCCGGCCTCGGGGTTATCCAGATCTCTTCACCGTCAAAGACTTCCTTTATGAATTCGATGAGATCAGCGACGCCTTTAACGACTAAATAAGGTGTCACCGTATGGTAGCCATCGGGAATCGGATTGGTCATTGGGATCCTCCTTTACAACCTCGCAAATGATAGGTCTGATGAGACAAGTTGTCATTGCTGGCAGCCCGTAACCGGGCAACAATACCTGTCATGGCCGCAATCCTCCTGTCACCCATGATCAAAGGCGCCTCACAAACCACGTGCCGATGCAGCCGTGTTCCCCGAGCTTTGAGAGCACAGTGTCTACTGTAAAGCCCGTCGAAATTAAGGGATCTAGCTGGCGCACGCCGCTGGTCATCCTGGTTGTTGGCTGCCTGATCGCCATCATTGGTTTCGGCGCGCGCTCGGTGTTCGGGCTCTTTCTCGAACCCATGACCGTGGCCAAGGGATGGAATCGCGAAACCTTCGCGCTGGCAATGGCGATCCAGAATCTGCTTTGGGGAATAGCGTTGCCTTTTGCGGGCGCGATAGCCGATCGCATCGGTCCGGTGCGCGTCATCGCCGGTGGTGCGGTGGTGTATGCGCTCGGCATTTGGGGTATGGCGGGCGCCAATGATGCGTTTGCACTTCATCTCTTCGGCGGACTCCTGACTGGCATCGGCGTGGCGTTTACCGCTTTTTCACTTGCGCTTGCGGTGATGGTGCGAGTCGTTGGGCCGGAAAAGCGTTCGCTTGCGCTTGGGCTAGGCACCGCAGCGGGGTCTTTAGGCCAAGTTATTTTTTCTCCATTGAGCCAAGGTTTCATCAGTGCCTTTGGTTGGCACACGGCATTACTCTTTCTGTCAGCCAGTACTTTGTTGCTGATCCCGTTAGCATTTGTGTTGCCCAATGACGCGCGGCCACGCGGAGAACCGCTAACTGACCAAACGCTCGGCCAGGCAATACGTGAAGCAAGAGATCATCGGGGTTTCGTATTGCTCACCAGCGGTTTCTTTGTGTGCGGTTTTCACGTCGCGTTTATCACCGTACATTTTCCCGCCTACGTCAAAGATCTCGGGCTGGCCGCCGAAGTGGGGGCGTACTCAATTGCACTGATCGGAATGTTCAACATTGTGGGCTCGTTCCTGTCGGGAATCATTGGCCAACGCTGGAGTAAGAAATACGGGTTGAGTGTGATCTATTTCTCCCGCGCGGTCGTGATAACGATTTTGATGTTTGCACCAATTAGCAACTCTACTATCTATACCTTCGCTTCTGTGATGGGCATACTGTGGTTGGCTACCGTACCGCTTACCATGGGCATCGTCGTGCAAGTGTTTGGTGTGCGTTACATGGCGACACTATTCGGTATCGTTTTCCTGAGCCACCAAATTGGCAGCTTTCTCGGTGTCTGGCTGGGCGGATGGATCTACGATGCCACCGGGTCTTACGATCCCATGTGGTGGGCAGGCGTGGCGCTCGGGCTAGCGGCCGCGGTAATTCACCTACCGATTGACGAGCGACCATTGCCAAGGTTGCAATCGAGTCACCGTTAAGCGGCGCTCACTTCTTCTGCGTCGGACAATCGGAATGGGCAGCGGAATTGAGGTTACTTGTTCCGATTCTAATGAAAAAGGCGAAGCGACAGAGCCATGACTAACTTCCCAGGACGTTAGCGCRCYTKSRGGTTGYTCATSGTGGTTCTCCCASGATGTGTRGTTAGCCTCGCTTTTTGAGRATTGATTCRGTCAGCTCGGTTAAGCGTGTTCGTTGTCTGCCGTTCTCGTCGAAGTTGGCTGGATCCAACCAATGCGAGAAGGCRTTATCAAGATCGGGCCATTCCYGGTCGATGRCGGCATACCAAGCCGTGTCTCGGTTGCGGCCCTTGTAGGTTGTAGCYTGCCGAAACACACCCTCGAACGATAGCCCCAGSCGYTGTGCGGCGGCGCGCGATCTAGCGTTAAGTGCATCGCACTTCCATTCGTAGCGCCGATAGCCGAGCTCGAAGACGCGCTTCATCATGAGATACATGGCCTCAGTCGCAGCCGGCGTTCGCTGCAACAGCGGTGAGAAATTGATGTGGCCGACCTCGATCGACCCGTTGGCGGGATCGATACGTAGATAGCTCGCTACCCCCACTGCCTTCGCAGTCTTGATGTCTATGGTGGCGTGAAACATCGGATCGCTGCCAACACAGATCTCGCGCATCCACGTACTGTAGTCGGCTAGGTTGTCGAACGGACCGTAAGGCAGATAGGTCCATATTCTGTGCTCTGTGTCCTGCGCATTCGCATCAAACAGATCGGCGGCATGTTGATCGGGATCAAGCACCTCTACCCGGCAGTAGTAACCATCCATGGGCTCACGCGACGGTCGCCGGGGTGGTGTCCACCCCTCTAGGGCAAAACCGATCGGTTCGCCCAGCTGATTCCAATCATGCATCAAATGCGCCTCCTACTTTAATGACCACGTATTTACCAATGGTATAGACACTTTGGTGTTAGGATCTCGAATAACCATTAAGCATCAGATCGACAAAGGCACGGTGATGCCAAACGGAGAATTGAAAAGGACAGTGGGAAGCCATATCTGTTACAACGAACCATTGCGCTAGATCGTCGAGTCGCATATCACGACTATAATGAACTTATGCTTCCTAGCGAAAAAGCAAGGCCTATCACGGATCTAGTCGACGCCCAGACGGTCTTTCAGAATATTGCTAGCAATATCGGCAGGGTAATCAAAGACCAAAGCGGGGCAATACGCAAACTGCTCGCCGCTTTTGCCAGCGGCGGGCATGTATTGCTCGAGGACTACCCCGGCACTGGCAAGACGACGCTGGCCAAGACACTCGCCTGTTCGATCAACGGCGACTTTCAGCGCATCCAGTTTACCCCAGACTTACTGCCTTCGGACATCATTGGTGTGTCGATCTATGATCAGAAGGAACAGGCGTTTAACTTCCACCGCGGCCCGGTCTTCACCCAGATCTTACTCGCCGATGAGATAAACCGGGCCTCTCCACGTACCCAGTCTGCACTGCTGGAGGCCATGGGCGAGAACCAGGTCAGCGTAGATGGTACGCGGTACCAACTAGACGATCTTTTTTTCGTGGTGGCGACACAAAATCCGGTGGAGTTTCACGGCACCTACCCGCTGCCAGAGGCGCAGATGGACCGGTTCGGTCTGCGCTTTCAACTGGGCTACGTTGACGCTGAACAAGAGGTCGAGATCCTTACGGACCAACGCGACGCGCACCCCCTAGCGTCTCTCAACGCGTGTGCGGGACAAGACGATGTGAAGATGTTGCGGCGCGCGGTCCCGATCATGCGCATCAGCGACGAGATCAAGCGCTATATCGTCGATATCGTGGCTGCGACCCGCAGCGCCCAAGGCATCAAAATGGGTGCGAGTCCGCGCGCGTCGTTGACGATGATGAAGACGGCCCAGGCATTGGCGTTGTTCGACGGTCTTGAGTTTGTAACGCCGGATCACGTGCAAGAGTTGGCGGTGCCGGTCCTGGCGCATCGGGTGGTTATCGATCCACAAGCTCATTTCTCGGGCCGGACGGCGGAGGCAGTTATTAAAGAAGTAGTAACAACCGTCCCCGCACCCGTATAACTATCCAAAGACACTGCGCCCGTCAGGTAATAACTACTGCATAACGGCTGGGATCTTGGTTAATCAGTTTCTGCTTCGTAACTTCCGTTTGGTTTATTTAGTAAGTTACTGGGTGCGGTGTCGTTTTACCCGCGCCGGCCAACTGGTACTGGCTGCCATTGTCGCCACCGGCACGCTTGGGATTGATACCGAACTCACGGTCGCTTACCAGGTATTTACGCTCCTCGTAGCACTCATCTTGGTCGGGATAATCAGTAGCGTGTTGTTTCGTGCTCGCTTCCGGGTCAGCCGTCAGCTACCGGCCTTTGGCACTGTCGGTGAGGTGCTTACCTACCGCATCACTGTCGAGAACCGTTCAGGTCAAACGCAACGCGATCTCGTGCTGATGGAGAATTTGGAGGCGAAGTTCCCTTCGTACACTGAATTTAAGCATATCCGTCAACCTGGTGAAGAAAAACAAAATTGGTTTGACCGGATGGTCGGATACCCACGTTGGGCGTGGCTGATGCGGCAACGACGGGGCGTCGATACTTCCGAATACGCCTTGGCACCGATTCCGCCCGGGAAGGAGACAGAGTTATCAGTGACTGTGACGCCGTTGCGACGGGGATATATCCGGTTTGCCGGTACGGTTATCGCCCGTCCCGATCCTTTTGGGCTGTTCCGTGCCTTCGCTAGGACCGTAGCCCAAGACGCCTTGCTCGTTCTTCCACCGCGATATCCGGTATCCGAGATTCAGCTCCCGGGAAGTCGGCGCTACCAACAGGGCGGAGTTGTACTCGCTTCCTCTGTGGGTGACGCCCAGGAGTTCTTCTCGCTGCGCGATTATCGACCGGGCGATCCCTTACGTCATATCCATTGGCGTGCCTGGGCGCGGCGTGGTGAGCCGGTCGTGAAAAACTATCAGGATGAGTACTTCGTCCGTCATGCACTCATTTTGGATACTTTCATGGCGACGTTCGAACATCCCGTTTTCGAAGATGCAATAAGTGCGGCGGCCTCGTTCACCTACTCGGCACAGCAACAAGACGCGTTGCTCGACGTGATGTTCGTCGGCACCGAGGCCTATCGCTTCACGATGGGGCGTAGCCTTTCCAGCATCGACAGCATGATGGAGATTTTGGCATGCGTAGAGCCGTGTCTCGACAAGCCGTTTGTAGAGCTTCAACAGCTCGTTACTCACCACGCCTCGCAGCTGAGCGGTGCCATCTGCATCCTGCTTGCTTGGGATGAGACGCGGCAAGCATTTGTTAAAACATTACGCGGCATGGGCATCCCCTTGCTCGTGCTTGTCGTGTCAGACGCAGCCAGCATTCCGGATCTTGACCCGGGGCCCATGGCAGATCAACCGCAGCATTTCCATCCGCTCAAGGCCGGACGTATCGAAGAGGGGTTGGCTGCCTTACGAATCGAGGATCGTTAATGGGTTTTAGATTCCAGTCTACGTAACCACCACGACTGATGGCAAACGCGACACACCACATCAATCCTCCACCGCTGCTGTTGGGCGCCGCATTGCTTTTCTGGGGGTGGCGCGCCGAGTTTTTGCCGTTGGCCGTGATGATGGCAACGGCATTGGAAGGTGCGCGCTACGTTTCCTTGCGTTGGCAGTTTTCGGATAAGGACTTCAACCGTTTGGTCGACCTTACCAGCGTCGTTGTCCTAGCGATCACCGTATACTTGTATGCGACGCGTTCTGTCCACGGTATCTTTATCCTCGCTCAATGGTTCCCCATGTTGATCTTTTTGATCGTCGGTACCCAGACCTACAGCGGTCAAGGGACGCTGCCGCTGAGCGCGCTATTCCTTACCCTGCGCCGACGAAAGCCGCGGCAAGATTCCATCGTCGCGCAACGCATAGATATCCGTTTCGCCTACGTCGTAGTCTGTATGCTGGCTGCCAGCATGGTGACCGCGAGGACGCCCTGGTTTTATGTTGGCATCTGCACCTTGGCAGCGTGGGCGCTGTGGAGTGTCCGTCCACGACGCTATCACTTGGCCCTTTGGAGCGGGCTGCTGCTGTCGGTGATCGCTCTGGGCTACGCTGGCCACTTGGGCCTTAATCGGCTGCAGGTCATCATTGGCGACCTGGCTGTCGACTGGATGGTTTCCAGCGAAAGAGACCCGTACCAGGCCACCACCGCGATCGGTCATATCGGCCGGCTCAAACTCTCGGACCGCATCCTGCTGCGGGTAAAACTCCCGCAACAGGCGAAGGGAAACTTGTTGTTGCGCCAGGCGAGTTATAACTCGTATGGGTCGGGGATCTGGCGCGCGATCGGTGATCGATTCGAGGCAGTTCCTGAAAGTCCGACGTTGGGAACGTGGCAACTTGGTGAATCGGGCACGCCAGATGCTGCTGTCACCGTATCGGGCTATTTACATCGCGGCCGGGGCCTTTTGGCGGTGCCCAACGGCAGCTATCGGATCGAAAATCTGCCGGCGGAATTCATGAAACGTAACCCATACGGCGCCGTCAAGGTCGAGAATGGACCTGGGGTGGTCAACTACACGGCACGTTTCCGGCCGGATGTTTCCTTGGATGTCGAACCGACCGACAAAGATCTTCATATCCCGAAGCGCTATGCGCCAGTACTCGGGCAGGTTGCTTCGGAACTCGGGCTTTCCAAGGAAGACCCGAACGCCGCACTTGCTGCCCTGGAGCGGCATTTTCGCGAAAACTTCCGCTACTCGCTGGTCCAAGAACGCCAAACAAAGTACACGCCGCTTGCCGATTTTCTCCTTCGCTCACGGTCTGGACACTGCGAATACTTCGCAACGGCGACTGCCCTCTTGTTGCGGGCAGCGGGCATTCCCACCCGTTACGCCACCGGCTACTCGGTGCAGGAATACAGCGGGCTTGAAGATATATACATCGTTCGGCGCCGGCATGCGCATTCCTGGGTGCTGGCGTACATCGATGACACCTGGCGCGACGTCGACTTCACACCGCCGGCGTGGGTCATGTTGGAAGACCAGGCCGCGCCATGGTGGGAAAGCATTTACGATCTCGGTTCTTACATTAGGTTTTTGTTTTCGCGCTGGCGCTGGAGTGAGCGTAATGGGCAATGGGCAGATGTCCTAATATGGTTGCTGATGCCGTTAGGATTACTTCTCGGATGGCGGCTGTACTTTAAGGAGCGCATTCGGCGGGCGCGGTCAAAGAAAGGTCATCGCCAGCCTGCAACCAGCGGACCTGGCCGCGATTCGGCCTTCTACCGAATCGTCAAATACTTTGAGCAATTGGGCCTCCCTCGACGGCCAGGGGAAACGCTCAATCAATGGATACGCCGCATTACTGATGGCGATGATTCCGCAATGGACAAAGACGCTTTGCAAACGGCCTTGGCCTTCCACTACCGACATCGCTTCGACCCTGAGGGACTGATGTCTAACGATAGAGAAAGGCTGCAGTCGACGGTAAGCGAATGGGTAGCGCGCCACAGGTAACCGATTTGTTGGTAACCTATCGGCTCGTCGTGTTCCACTTCCCGTACTCTATGGGGTTGTACTTGCATTCGTTGGTTCTTGGAGATATGCGAAACGGTGAGTTAGAGCATCGAGCCGGGGTCACCTCTTGCTGCTAATGTTCTCGCTGGGACCAATAGATTCTTCGAACCGGTAGTCCGAAATCTGAATCTCTTTGCCATAATCTGCGTAGTCGCCTTGCTGCCGGCGCCAACGAAACTCACCCCAGTTTATGTGTGTGTATTTCGGCGGCGATGCCTCGTTCGTCACGGCGAGCGGATAGTACTCAGTATCATACGAAGGGTTGTAGAAAAACGGTAGGCTATATCGGGCTTGGCCTTCGCTCGCGAGCACACGATGCAATGGCGCCTTGTAGAGATCGTTGGTCCAGACTTGCACGATGTCGCCGATGTTGACGACGAGTGCACCGACGACCGGCTCGACGGGAAACCACTTGTCGCCGCGCAGCACCTGCAACCCGCCGACCTCGTCTTGAAGGAGTACGGTCAGTGCCCCCGCATCGCTATGGTGGTGGACCCCAAGGTGGCCACTGGCGGCCGCTTTCTCGGTAACGGCCAGGGGGTCGTGACTGGGATAGTAATTTAGTCGCAGGAAGCTTGTGTGTTTGCCGACAAAGTCTTGCGTCAGACGATCAGATGGAAATCCAAGACCCTGCGCGATCGCTTCCAGCAGTTTCGATGCAACTATCTCGCAAGCGTGATAGTACTTTACCATTGTCGGCTCGAAATCGGGAAGGAGCGCCGCGTCCGGCCATTGGTTGTGGCCATCGCGGGTTAGACTCACAAGATCATCATCTGAAAGTTCTGGATGCGGCTTGTGTCCAAAATCGAATACCTCCTTCATGTCCCTGGTGTTTTTGGTGAGCTCGCGATTATAGTAACCCCGTGGGTTGTCTTTGCTACGGGCCACGGTTTCCTTGGCATCTAAGGGTAGCGCAAAAAAGGCTTTGGTTTTCTGCCACACCCGATCGATCAACGTATCAGGTATACCGTGGCCCAAAACCTGGAAGAACCCCCAATCGCGACATGCCACGCGGATCCCCTCTACCGATACTTGGGGTTGTTCGCTATCGCCGCCGATAAGCGGCGCAATGTCGATGACTGGTACGGTGTTAGCGGCCATATCGCGACTATTTTCGCATACTTTGCGCATCCGCTTTAGTGGGGCGATTGGGTGCAGATGATACTATACATAGCGAAAATGAAACTAAGCGACTTTAACACCCTGACATTCGATGTCGTTGGCACCCTTATCGATTTTGAAGCCGGCATCCTGAACTGGTTTCGGCCCACGTTGTGCCGTCACGGTGTCACCAAGACAGATGACGAAATCCTTACTGCCTTTGCAGGTTTTGAGGACCGTCATCAACAGGCAGAGCCGGACAAACCTTTCACGCAAATGCTGCCCCTCATTTACCGAGATATGGCGGCGGCGTGGGATCTGCAGGCTCGCGATGATGATGCGCAAGCATTCAAGGATTCCATTCGTTTCTGGCCATCCTTCCCGGATACGGTCGACGCTCTAAGGGAATTGAGCACTAAGTACCGACTTGTGGCCGTAACCAACGCTGACACATGGGCGTTAAAGTACATGAGCGCGACGATGGCGGCACCGTTTGACGAGCAGGTGACCTGCGATGAGGTGGGGGTAAACAAGCCCAGCCCCTTGGTGTTCGAGTATATGTTCAAAAAGCTTGCCCCACTGGGGGTTAGGAAGCCAGACGTCCTGCATACGGCGCAAAGCCAATATCATGACATCGTGCCGGCGACAGAGCTCGGCATAGCAACCATGTGGATCGAGCGCCGACACGGGAAAGAGAGCTACGGTGCCACACCAAAACCGGAGAAGGTTGCGACCCCGACCTTTCACGCCACGAGCATGGCGGATTTTGTACGTCAAGTGAAAGAGGAGCGATGAACCCGAAGCAATGGGTGTGCGTGGTCTGTGGCTATAACATGATCGGCGAGATGCCGGATGTGTGCCCGTTTTGCGGTGCGCGCCACGATAAGTTCGTGACCGCGGAAGAGGCGGCACAAACGTACACGGTTACGCCACAGTCTGTGAATGAGAATGTCACGCAGTTGATGTCAGTACCACGACTTGGGATAGAGCATGCCGCCTACAGAATCGAAACGGAGGAGGGCGCAGTCTGGATTGACTGCCCATCGGCGTTCAACCGCACGCTCGAACCCGTGCGTGCGATCTACTTTACCCACAAGGATTTTATGGGGGCGTCAAACCAGTACAGAGAATATTGGGGGGCAAAGGTCAACATACACGCACTTGATGCTGCCCATCCACTGGCGAGGCCGTTCCCCATTGATCACGAGTTTTCTGGCGACTTCACGGAATATGGTATTGAAGCATTTCACATCGGTGGGCACACACCAGGGTTCACGATGTATGTCTATAGAGATGTATTGTTTGTATGTGACTACGCGTTTCCCCCTGGCCCGAAAATGCGCCTTAATCCGTTCAGCCCAGAGGACGAAATCCGTGCCCGTGCATCGCGTGTCGTAGAGCTAATATCCGAACGGCCACTGAAAACGGTGTGCGGATACAATTACGTCGCTGAGTTTGATGGCTGGTGCACAGATTTCAAGCGTTTAGTCGCTTGACATAGGTGGCGGACGAAATGGGTGTGAACATATCTTCACCTCTCAACTCCAAACCCATAGCGCCATCGAGACTGCAATACGCGACGCCGGCTAGGTCACTAGCGCCGGTGAATGACTCATTAGTCGTCTGGGGTCGAAAGGTGAGAGATCAACCGTCTTCGCGTAGCCGTCTACGATTAGCTCGGTCATCGCAAGTCCACTCGCCGGTGCGTTTAAAATACCCCAGCAATTGTGACCGGTAGCAACGAAAGCGCCGCTCACACCAGGTATTCGCCCCAGCAGCGGTAAGCCATCGATACATATCGGACGATAGCAAGCTTGGTTTCTAGTTCGTTTCGCGCTTGCGAGGGATGACGACAGATTTGCGGCCATCCTGTGCAGTGCGTCACAGGCCGGTAAATTCGGCGCAACTTGATCCGCGCTTTCCGGGACAGGCGTGTCGTCGGACATGCCACAGATATAGACTTCGCCGTCTGGGCGCGCAAAGATTTCCGGTGCGTGTTGTTCACCCCGTGCTGTTCGGTATTCAACAAACAATGCATGGGCCGGGATTTTGCCAGTCGGATGCAAAGTAATGCTCTGGCTCTTGGCACCGCCAACAGGCGGTAACGGCAGCCACTTCGCAGCTGTGTTTGACCAGGGTCCCATGGCGATCACCGCCACATCCGCTGGTATGGATGTTCCGTCAACTACAACGCTACGCACGGTCTGCGGCGTTCCGGATAGCGATATACCTTCGATGCAACCGATTTGCAGCGTTGCACCGCGTTCAATGGCGGCGTCTATCAGCGTGCGTGTGAATTTTTCGGGGTGTACCTGTGCTGTAGTTGTCGAGGTGCCCAAAGCGTAACGCACGGCACAATTGCCGTTCAGCCATTTTGGGTTTCCCGGGCGACTTGGAACAAGAGAGTCGCGCTCGGTGCTTTCAACCAGATAAGTATCTAGGCGCCGGTAGTCATACGTTTTACCTAATAAGGCAGCGAGCTCCGCGTGCAACGCAAAGCTGTTTCGTGTCAGCTGTTCCATGGGTGAGCCATCACACCAGTCGAGTGCGAGAAATCCCCCGGATTTTCCCGAGGCGGCAGTGGCCACCCCGCAGCGATCAATGATGGTTACGGTGACGCCCCGTTGTGCCAGAAAGTAAGCAAGCGATGCCCCGATGACGCCGGCGCCACATATGACGACCTTCATTCCAGGACTCCTAGACCCCAAATCGTGATCCTCATCATACGCCGCGGAGGCTACCTGACTAGCAGGTTGCTGCAAAACAGCAATCTGCGTGCAGGTCATGGATGTGCTGCCATTTCTCAATCCGGTAAGTGATTGAGAAATGGAGAAAACGGGAAACTGTGTTTTCCGTTTTGCGTCCATCGGCTCCGTTATCGGTACCTCTCGGCAACTGCTCCTGCGTTGCTCTCGGTTGCTGCTCCTGGCGCAACTCTACCTCCTCCTTCCCTGGAGTCGTACCTTCCGACATCTGACCGCCATGGATGGTGGGAATGCAAAAGGATTGTAGGAACAATCCTTGCCCTGTCGGTTGCCTGTACCACTCCTCGAGCCAAAGATCCACGGGCGAAGCGGGCTAAGACAAAGGTCCAGTGGGTGAGGCGATAATAAAGTGAAGGTCCGGTGGACCTTCACCCCGCCGAACGCCCAAGCCACGGACGGCTTGGGCCGGTGCCACAGCGAAGCAGGGACTGCGTAGCGCAGCAAGGACTTTTTTAGCATCTTCCTAGTCCCTTTCGGGGTGTGACTTGTGTGGGCGCCACCGGTAGTTTACCCTTCGCAGCCTTGTGGAGGCTGTAGACCACTGGAAGGGACCTGCCAAGTACAGGTCCCCGCGGAGGAGCCTTGAAGATTCTTTTCGCTGATAAATTTCCTGCGTCCTACCTTAAACAGATCCAGGAAATGGGTCACGAGTGCACTTTTAATCCCGACCTGACGGCTAACGATTTACCGGCCTCAATTGTTGATTTTGAGACTTTGATCGTGCGCAGCACCAAGGTTACGGCCGACACCATCAATGCGGCAGAATCGCTCAAGCTGGTTATTCGCGCCGGGGCCGGCACCAATACAATCGATAAACAGGTGGCGGCAGAGCAGGACATCTATGTGTGTAACGTGCCTGGCAAGAATGCAATAGCGGTGGCAGAGCTCGTGTTGGGATTGTTGATCTCCATCGATCGAAATATCCCTGACAACGTCGCTGATTTGCGCAACGGCGAATGGAACAAGAAGCGTTACTCTGACACTGTCGGGCTTTTCGGTCGCTCGATTGGCATCGTCGGGTTGGGGGCAATCGGTATGGCAGTCGCCGAGCGTGCCCGTGCGTTCGGTCTCAAGATCTACATAATACGTAGGCCAAACCGATCGAGTGAAACGGAGTCGCGCCTTGCCGGCTTAGGTGTTCAATACGTCAATGATCTTAATGAGCTCGCCGACAATTGTGACATTCTTTCGTTTCATGTGCCGGCGGCCGATGACACGAAAGGCATCATTGGACGTGAACTTTTGGCACGTCTAAGGCCCGGTGCCATTATCATAAACACCTCGCGTGGTGATATTGTCGATGAGCAAGTGCTGATCGAAGCAATGAATGAGAAAGGAATTCGTGCGGGTCTCGACGTATACGCTGATGAGCCTGGGAGCGGGCAGGCTAAGTTCGGCTCGGCGCTTGCCAAGCATCCGAATGTGTATGGTACTCACCACATCGGCGCATCGACGGCTCAGGCTCAGAATGCTGTGGCTGAGGGTGTTGTAGAGATCGTCGAAGCATTTTCCGATGGTCGAGTCTTGCACTGCGTTAATATGAAAACATAGGTTTAGCGAGAAACCGGCGCGCCAAATCCCAGGAGGAATCGATGACTGTTCGTGTGCACAATTTCTGTGCGGGGCCCTGTACGCTGCCACTCGAAGTACTTGAGGAGGCGCAGAGAGAATTTGTGGATTACCAGGGCGCCGGCATGTCGCTTATAGAAATGAGCCATCGCGGTAAGCATTACGATGGCGTTCATAAAGAGACGACAGACTTAGCGTTAGRCGTATATGGGGCTCCTGACGATTTCGCGGTTCTATTCATTCAGGGGGGGGCCACACTTCAGTTCGCCATGATTCCCATGAACTTGCTGGGCGCGGGTCAGCGAGCTGGCTATGTCAATTCTGGTTCTTGGGCCAAGGGCGCCATTACTGATGCCAAGCCCTATGGCGATATTTACACTGTGTGGGATGGTGCCGATTGTAACTATACGCGCATGCCTCGGTCCGAGGAGATCGAGCTGAGCGATAACACGCGCTATTTGCACATCACGTCCAATGAGACCATCGGCGGCGTCCGTTTTCCGCAATGGCCTGAAGTAAGCATTCCGCTAGTCGCCGATATGTCTTCGGATTATATGTCTCGCCCCATTCCATGGGAGCGCTTTGATTTGGTGTACGGTGGCGTACAAAAGAATCTGGGACCGTCAGGTATGGCTATGGTGTTTGTTCGAAAATCGATCCTAGAAGAAACCAATCGAAACATCGCCCGTTATCTGCGTTTCGATGTGCACAATGACAAAGATTCACTTTTCAATACGCCGCCAGTATTCACGATTTATATGGTTGGTAAAGTGCTCAAATGGATGAAGCGAAAGGGCGGCGTGTCGGTGATCGAGGGCGAGGCGGCGGAGAAGGCCGGTTTGGTCTATCGGGTGATCGACGAGAGCGATGGGTACTATCGTTGCCCGGTGGATCCAGCCTGTCGTTCGCACATGAACGTTGTATTCAGGCTTCCTAGCGAGGACCTCGAAGTGAAGTTTTTATCCGAGGCAACGGCAGCGCATTTCCTCAATCTAAAGGGACACCGAAGTGTCGGTGGATGTCGGGCCAGCATTTATAACGCTATGCCAAAGGAGAGTGTGGCAGCGCTGGCAGAGTTCATGAATACCTTCCGGCAAAATAATTAGTCTCGATAGATAGAAGGTTCAAGTCAGGATCCATATGCCAGCCATCAAGTCCTTCAGCGGATATGTAGTGCATCCTGCGCAGGCGCTGGAAGTGGTCTCGCCCGGATACGACACGCTCACACCCCAGCAACGCTATCGATTCACGGTTGAGCACCCGCGAAACTACCTTAATGTTATGCGTTCGCAGGATGAGTTTCCGGAGAACGAGCGGCCAACCCTTGAGCAGTTATTTGCCTCTAATGCCGCAAACCTAAAGAAACTCATCGATGAAGGGGCCTTTGTTTACCAAGAACACCCCTGTCTTTACCTCTATCGTCTTGCCATCGATGGCCACGAGCAAACCGGGGTTGTCACGCATATTTTGATGGAAGAGTATGAACAAGGCCGACTGAAGAAACATGAAAATACGCGTGCTGAGCGTGAGGATCGACTGGTACAGTATCTAGAAGGTGTTGGTGCGATTTCTAGTCCCATATGTGTTGCCTATTCTCAACGCGACGAGATCGATGCGCTGGTTAACACTCTAAGTCGCGAATCCCCACTCCTCGATTTTGTTTCACGCGATGGTGTGACCCATACGATTTGGCGCGTCGAGGATAACCTACTGACGGCACGTCTGGTCGAGCAGTTTGCCACGGTCCCGGAGTTATACCTTACCGATGGTCATCATCGGTCAGCCGCCGTTTCTCGATACGCAGCGAGCAGACACGCCGCAAATCCTAATCATACGGGTGATGAACCGTACAACCATCTGTTGGTTGCACTGTTTCCACACGATCAGCTAAAAATTGCGCCCTTTAACCGGTGTGTGCGTGACCTTAACGGCCATTCATTATCGGAGTTTCTCAGAAGTATCGGCAAGAGTTTCGAGATCGATAAGCTCGGGAACGATGCCACGCAAGATCCGCAACCGATCATGCGGGGTGAGATGTCTATGCTTATCGATGGATCCTGGTATCGATTAAAGGTCCGTCCCAATGTGGTGCCGGTCGATGACCCTGTACGTGCCTTAGATGTAGTCATTCTTCAGGAGCAGATCCTAGGTCCGGTGCTGGGTATACATAATCCGCGATCCGATCCACGGTTGGAGTACATTCCGGGTGCCTTCGATAGACGCGCAATGGAGTCTGTTTGTGAAAGCGGTTGGCGAGTCGCCTTTGCGGCGCATTCCGTTGCGATGGAGGATTTGATGAGAATCGCTGATGCGGGGAAGGTGATGCCGCCGAAATCGACCTATTTTGATCCGAAGGTGCGCTCCGGCATCTTTCTGTGCATGCTTTAGGTATGGAAGAGTGGCATCTTTATCTGGTTAGGACGCGAGCTGGGGCGCTGTATACGGGTGTTGCCAAAGATGTAGATCGACGACTAGTCGAACACGATGGTTCGAAAGGAAAAGGAGCAAAGTATTTGCGTTCGAAAGGGCCGTTCAAGCTGACCTATCAAGCAAGAATAGGTAGTCGCGCACTTGCTCTTAAGGTGGAAGCTGGCGTTAAAAGATTATCAAAACAAAAAAAAGAAGAGCTCGTGGCCGCAAAACCGAAACGCGAAGAACTTCTAAAGATCCTAGCCATTCAATCGTCAGCCTGATAGGGTGATTTATCGATGTGGAAGATAGTAAGCATCGATGTCGGAGTTCTAAGCTAATGGCAAAACCTCGATCGGGCATCGAATTCCTCGAACCACCCGAGAGCCATTTCCGTGTGCCTTTTGACGGCACATTTCGCGTAAAGAAAGCGCCCACGCGACCGCGGCGTAAGGCAGGCGATGATCGGGAATGCAAAAAGCAACTAAAGCGAGTTATCGATCGTCTCGATGAACATCAACGTGTGCTCTACGCGCAGGATCGTCACGCGATCTTGTGTATTTTTCAGGCCATCGATGCTGCCGGTAAAGATTCGACCATCCGTGCCGTGACGAGTGGCCTCAATCCGGCAGGGTTTCAGGTATTTTCCTTTAAGACCCCCTCAGCGGAAGAACTCGACCACGACTTCCTTTGGCGCACGACCTGTCGACTACCCGAACGCGGCCGTATCGGCATCTTCAATCGAAGCTACTACGAAGAAGTGCTGGTTGTCCGTGTTCACCCTGAGTTTCTCGATGGGCAACGTTTACCTCAGCCCTATGACCGAAACAATATTTGGAAACACCGTTTCGAATCGATACACGAGCATGAAAAACACCTGGCGCGCAACGGCACAGTAGTTCTCAAGTTTTGGCTAAATGTCTCGAGAGAAGAACAGCGACGTCGTTTTTTAGATCGTATACGCAAGCGAAAGAAGAACTGGAAATTCACGGAATCAGATGTTGACGAACGTCAACACTGGGACGCTTATATGCAGGCGTTCGAGGAGTGTCTGAATGCAACCTCCACACCCTGGGCGCCATGGTACGCGATCCCTGCTGACAGCAAGCCCTTCATGCGTCTCACCGTCGCGCAAATCCTTGAAGGGACGCTTGCGTCTATGGCCCTCAAATACCCAACGCTTAATGCTGAGCAGCGTGAAACGCTTAAGAGCGCGCGCCAGCGTCTCGAACGCGAAACTTAAGCTGCGCTCGATCGGTTGAGAATAGGCATGAGACTTATGCTGCTTGCTGTGACGCTGTTGGTTGTGAGCAATACCGGTGTTGCGGATTCCCATGTGCAGACAATCCAACTTCAGGGCGGCGGTGAGCTGAAGATCGAATCGGTATAGTTCAATAGGTGGATGCCCCATATCTACTATGATCAGGCGACCGATTCCTTGCCGTCGTTGCATCCAGAGTTGATCACACTTGCTGCACACAGATTGGGTGCGGTAGGTAGTACACTGTACTCACTGATCTGCTACAAGACTTCGCGCGATTTCGTTGAGATCTTGGTTACGGGCGCGGCGGTCCATGACCAACAGGCGTGGCGCATTGATGCTGTATCCTCGCGATCGTCATATGGCGAACTGCTATTGCGGGTCGTAGAAGTCATCTCAAGGATATCTTCAAACTGATCGACTTATATAGGTCTGTCCGAAGTTTTCATATGGACTACGCTTAGTTGAGGCAAGGGGCTGGTGTCCTATCAGTTTCATCTCACTCTTCTTGGTGTCCTTATGAAAAAGATAGCCCTATTAGTATCGATGTTACCGAGTATGCTGTATGCGGGCGACTTAGTGCTATGAGATTGTACTGGCACGGCGCTATCGGATGAAGCCGAAGTGGAGTGCGTCTTCACTGCAAACACTGCCGATGAGATCATTGGGGATAGTCACGGTGTGAGCTATAGCATCTACGATTGGAATGAGAATGATGCCTCTTTTGGCTTGAAATATTCTACCAATGCGGACGGCGAGCCGCTAATGTGGGATGCGGAGAGGATAAATACCAAAATAAAGATATCGAGAGAGTCCGGTGATATGGTGATCGTGAATGGACGTGATCTAACTCACAAAGGCAACTGCGAGATCAAAAAGAAACTATTCTAACTTGGACAGCCGGAGTATTGTTACTTTTAACCAATGCCAAGCATGCAAATCATGGAGCTTTGGGGTAGCATGATATGTTCTTACATGCTGCGCCTGAATCAGGCTCTCATGAAAACATGCCAAGCGACAATGAAAAGCCGATCCAACCCGTAAGCGGTAAAATCGTACCGCGTTATGCTGGGCCTTCAACCTTCGCGCGACTTCCCGAGCTGCGGGACGTATCACATTGTGATGTGGCGATTCTTGGCATACCTTTCGATGCTGGGACGAGCTATCGACCGGGAGCACGTTTTGGACCCCAGGCTATTCGACAAGCGTCTCGTCACCTAAGGACGCAATACCATCCCGCCTACGATACCGAGCCTTTTGTTAAGCAACAGGTCGCAGATGCCGGAGACGTCGCCTGCAATCCGTTCAACATCAACGAAGCGGTGGAGCAAATTCAGACCTCGGCCACCGAGCTGCTGGGACAGGTGGGCGCTATCGTTAGTTTGGGCGGCGATCATACGATCGCGCTACCGCTGCTTCGGGCGGTCAATTACCATGTAGGCCCGGTGGCATTAGTCCATTTCGATGCCCATCTTGATACCTGGGACACGTATTTTGGTGCGCCGTACACCCACGGTACACCGTTTCGCCGTGCGGCCGAGGAGAATCTGTTCTTGGACCATGCATCTATGCATGTCGGCATCCGGGGTCCGCTGTACAGTACCGATGATCTCAAGCAAGACGAGGAGTTAGGTTTTAAAGTCATTCATTGCGATGACTTCGAGACCGAAGGCATACAGGGCGTCGTCAAACGCATACGCGACCGTGTCGGCGATAACGCGTTGTACTTGTCGATAGATATCGATGTGCTTGATCCGGCGCATGCCCCCGGCACCGGCACCCCCGAGATTGCTGGCATGACAACCCGTGAGCTGGTCAATGTGCTGCGCGGACTTTCGGGACTCAGCATCGTTTCCGCCGATGTCGTCGAAGTTGCCCCCGCCTATGACCACGCAGAGATCACCTCCCTCGCCGCGGCCACCGTGGTGTACGAGCTGATCAATATGTTTGCCTGCCGAAAAGCAGCGCCACCTCGAAAGTAACCACGCCAACTCTATAGATGCGAATCTGGGACATCAACCCAGGCTACATGAACGACAAGAGTCTGTTAGGCAAGCACCGCGAGTTACATGGTATCGTCTCCATTCTTGTGAATAACAAAAAGGGTTACGCCAAACACCGCGAAACGATGTGTAGGTGCGGTCGTATCATTCGAAGGCTTTAACCAAAAACTTTTAGGGGAGATCTGTTATGGAGACTAGCGAACTTCTGCGACAAGGCCAGGAGCTGGTTACAACTTTCGGCGTAAAGATCATCGCTGCTATTACGATTCTTGTGGTCGGGCGATGGGTTGCTAAGTCGCTGACGAGAAGTGCAAGTTTTCACGACCGTTCTCAAGTCACCCGGCAATCAAGTGATCATTGTACCCAACACTCAGATTATGAGTGGCACAATCACCAACTACTCGACCAAACCCCAGCGTCGCGTCACAACCTCATCGCTAGTGTTGGTTACAACGATGATCTCGATAAAGTGAAACAGGTTCTAACTGATATCCTCGCTAAGGATGATCGTGTCTTGAAGGATCCGGCCCCCACTATCGCAATCATGGAGTTGGCGGATAGCAGCGTTAATGTTGTGGTACGTCCATGGGTCAAAAGCGCTGATTATTGACCAGTCTATTTTGACTTAAACGAACGCATCAAGAAACGCTTTGACGAACAAGGGATCAGCATACCCTTCCCACAGCGTGACGTGCATGTCTACGAACACAAGAGCTAGTGCAGAATAGGAGTGAAAATGGAGAACAACGATAAAGCGATCCGAGCCACAGGTGGTTGTCTTTGCGGTGCCGTACGCTACGAGGTGCGTGGGTCGCTGCGGCCAGTGATCGCTTGTCATTGTACCCAATGCCGTCGCACCAGTGGCCACTTTGTCGCCGCCACCGCAACCGCGCCTGACAACTTGGTGCTGGTCGAGAAAAAAGGATTGAGTTGGTACCAGTCCTCGTCTTTTGCGCGTCGCGGCTTTTGTCGCACTTGCGGTTCGAGTTTGTTTTGGGAGCGCACGGAAGGTGCGAGCGACTGTATCAGCATCATGACGGGTACACTAGATTCTCCGACGGGCCTCGAGACCGAAATGCATATCTACGTCGAAGACGCCGGCGATTACTACAAGATAAATGATGGCCTGCCCCAAAAGACGGGCCATGAACACCGAGTTGCGATGCCGAAGTAAACTACAAAAAGCTCTGTTGTTTGTCGTGGGTCGGACGCAAATAGGCGAGAATGGTAACATACGGGAAATAAATTCTAAGTACCGAAAGTCCAGTCGTGAAGTGTTGGCCGCGAGCAGTTTCAGGGTGTATGCGGGACCGATATCGCGGTTATGATCACGACGGTTCGATCGCTGGGGGCCCGGTATGTGGTCCCTCAGAGCAAAGCACTTCGGGCACGTGGAAGAGAAAGGCCTCATGATCTTACCGGAGCCATCGATACTGGCATTGTTTTTCGTTGCGGCCCTGGTGATCTTGATCACGCCAGGTCCCGCCGTGCTCTACATCGTCGCCCGCAGCATTGATCAGGGACGGCTTGCAGGGATCGTGTCGACACTGGG
>LXTK01000101.1 GCA_001643475.1 Proteobacteria bacterium SPGG2
TCGGCCGCCAAATCGCGCAACAACTCGAGGATATGGGCTTGAGTGGTGACGTCGAGGCCGGTCGTCGGTTCGTCGAGCAACAGAACATCGGGCTCGCCCGCCAACGCCATGGCGATGGCAACACGCTGTTGCTGACCGCCCGAGAGCTCGTGGGGATAGCGCTGCAGCAGTTCCTGCGGTTGCGGCAAACGCACCTGCAACAACAATTCGATAACGCGTTCACGTCGCTGCTCTTTTGTGAGCTTGGTGTGCAGTTTCACCGACTCGTCGATCTGCCGGCCGATCTTCGAAGTCGGCGTCAACGACTGGCCGGCATTCTGTGGAATCAGGGCGAGCTCACCGCCGCGAATGTCCTCGAGGGCCCGGCCGTCCATGTCGAATATATTGCGCCCACGAAACAGGGATTCGCCTTCCAAGACGCGGAGGCCACGCTTCAGGTAACCCATCATGGCCAGGGCCAGGGTGCTCTTGCCGCACCCCGATTCGCCAACCAGTCCAATCGTCTCGCCCTCGCCAATCGCCAGATCGATGTTCCGCAGGATCGGCATTACGAGTCCCGCTTGGCTGGTAAAGCCTATGCCCAGGTTCTTTACTTGGACGAGCGGTTCGCGCATCGCGAGGTTTAGACCGGTGCCTTTTGGGCTCGATCGATACCCAAGGCCTTAGCGAGTGCGTCGGCGCTCATGTTAATCCCGATAATCAGCGAGCTGAGCGCAACGACGGGTGCTAGCACCGTCCACGGCGCGAGCGACATGAAGCTTCGCGCATTGGAAATCATCAGGCCCCAATCCGCCGTGGGCGGCGTGACCCCGAACCCAAGAAATGACAGCGAGCTGAACGCCAGCAACATCCATGACCAACGCATGGCGCCTTCGACCAGGAGAACGTCGAGCACGTTGGGCACGAGCTCCCGCCAAACAATTGTAGACCGGCTCTCGCCTCGCGCTCGGGCAGCCGTCACGAAGTCGAGGGCCACCACATCCTGCGTCGCCGCACGCGCCATCCGTATCACCGGGATGCCGTAGAAAAATCCCAGGGTGGGAATCAGCACGCCGGGGCCGGAACCGACCGTGACAACGATCAAGAGCAAGACCAGGATCCATGGCAGGGMGAGAAWGGCATCGACGAGACGCATCAGGAGCTCGTCGAGCCRCCCGCCGACGAGGCCAAGTAAAACGCCCAACAATCCACCCCAGGTGATGGCGARGAYYGTGGMAATGGTTGTCACGAGTAACGCCTGTCGACCCCCGAGCATSGTGCGCGTGAAKACGTCGCGTCCAAGGTTATCGGTSCCRAACCAGTGCTCGRAGGASGGCKCRTTRMKSATRATCTKAGCGCTCARCTCTYTGAAATCGTACGGCRCGATCGCMGGCGAYRCGATCGCCAGGACGAYGTGGAAAGCCACGAGAAYGAGACCCACGAGGCCSGARGGCCGRGAGRCCATCGCCAAYAGGACAGYCAGCAACCYGACGAACGCRCTMTTCGGTTYGACGGGCTCTAWKTTTGTCGTCRCYGTCATGGTYGYKAGGTYYGCATYGTYCTAAGYCTTGGATTGGCCACCAGAGTCAACAAGTCGGCGAAGAGGTTYAGGCCGACGTATAGGGYCGCCAGGATCAGGGCGATCGCCTGCACCRTCRCGAGGTCACGGAAGWATATGGCTTGGAYCATCAATCGACCGAGTCCGGGATAGTTGAACACSACCTCGATGACRACGGTGCCCCCCAACAGCCATGCAATCGTCAAGGCGACRAGRTTGATSGTYGGCAACAGGGCGTTCGGCARYACGTGCCTGAACACYATCTGCCAGTAGGGAACACCCTTYAGTTGCGCCATCTGGACGTAGTCGCTYGCCATCACSTCGATCACGCTGGTGCGKACCATGCGCAATATGTGCGCCGTCATGACMAGGGCGAGYGCGAYGATCGGYAGTATGATGTCSGACAGGAACTCAAATAGCGGCGCGTYGGGKSGSGTSRTTACGATTCCGGGGARCCAYCCGAGCCAGACGCTGAARATCAAGATTAAWACCGTGGAGSTCACAAACTCCGGGATCGTCATGGCGAMGATCGCCGTGGTGGATACCCACARATCGASMGGSCGRTCTCGCCAYAGGGCCGCGAWAATYCCAAGCAGGATRGCRAGKGGAACRCCKAYCATCGACGCGGTAACRCCGAGGATGAKYGTATTACGGAAWCGCGTGCCRACSKTTTCGGAAATCGGCGTCTTGCSCTKGAGGGAGACGCCGAAATCGCCKCGGACCGCGCCGAGGGCCCATTCGRCRTAGCGTGTCAGGGCAGGACGTTSGAGCCCRAAATCCCGGCGACAATTCTCCAGCCTCTTTCCCTGGGCCRYCCGCCCSAGATAGGCRGTGCAGGCATCGCCGGGCAGCRCCTCGACACCSACGAAGATAATGCCTGAGAYAAGCACSATCGTCAAAACGCCGAGTGCCAACCTGCGRGCAATTAGCCTAACCATTTGGACCCCAGTTCACRGCWTRCGGCTGTCGGGYCGGGCGCRCACTTRGTGGNCCCCAGTATYCGYMCGAGCGTACTTTTGCTCTGACCGAACGCAGATTTCGCGCCGGCAAACGGTTTGATTTGACGGCCTGCGGGGCTTTGACGACCTGCGGGTCATATCTTGGATGATCCGGTTGCCCGCGGTAGACCAGTCGACGATGCTCGAAAGCATTGGGCGCTAACCTCGAACGATCTAGAGATCCAGTTCAACCCAGTAAGGCCGATGATCCGAGCCTTCCGCAGCGCTGTCGACCCATGCACGCTTGATCTTGTGCCCCAGTTCAGGGCCAACAAAGCAATAATCCAACGTCAGGCCATGGCCGGGTGAACGATTGGGCGGATCGGGCAGCCAAGTGATGCGGTCACCGGAACGATCGTCCGCGGCCGTCCAGCTATCGACAAAGCCATCCAGATAGCCGATCCTGCCAAAGCAAGGATCGATTTTGCCAACCATCCGCATGTATTCGTCGCTCTCGGGTTCGCTGTTGAAGTCGCCCATCACGATTGCCTCTTTGGGCATGGACGGCGGTGCTTCACCATTGCTCCAGTCCAGATCAGCCAAATGCTGGGTCTCGATTGGATCGATATGTGTTCCATCTCCGGTCCAGGCGCCACCATTCGCTTGCGCGTTTCTGTGGAATTCGAGCAGCCGGTCAATTTGCATAAGCCGTTCCCGGCTCGAGAGGGCGGAGAGGTGGACGGAATAGACCCTCAGCGACCCTGAAGGCGTGTCGATGACGCACTCAACCGCCCCCGTGTTCATGTTGAAACAGCCCACCGTGCCCAGTTTTGGCAGCACGATGAAACGAGACGAACGAATGGGCCAGCGAGACAGCACCATAGACCCAAATTGGCGACGCCGATTGAGCACGGTCCCATCATCTTCGCGCTCGCTGGCATGCATATCGAACGCTGGAAAATAGACCCAGTAGAATTCCTTCATATGTCTACCAAGGATGTCCGGCTGATCACTCATGCCACTGCGCTTCCAAAAACGCTCGACCTCCTGCAATCCGATAATGTCGGCATCGCGCACGGT
The DNA here is from genome assembly GCA_001643475.1 of Proteobacteria bacterium SPGG2. Lineage (GTDB taxonomy): Bacteria > Pseudomonadota > Gammaproteobacteria > Acidiferrobacterales > SPGG2 > SPGG2. The sequence goes on from LXTK01000101.1 coordinate 3,556, forward strand.
CTCGGCGATGCGCACAAGATCAACTCGCCGGTCAAGCCCTAGTCCGAAACGAATGTTGAAGGCAACGAGCTTCATCTTGTCCTCCGTCAAGATGTCTACCGAACGCGCTAAGCGCTCCTAAGGCGGGGTGCTGTCTAAGCGATTTGAAAAGTGTGGGAAGCACGGTGCTCTGGAGGCGGCCCCGTTAGCGAAGAGTCTGATGATCCGTTCCGAGCAGGGGATCGTGGATGCTTCCCTGCGCGCTGTCGCCCATGAGGCAATGCACCACGAATCCGCCTCGGTTTCCGGCAACATTTCCAGCCGTCCAGTCGATGTCCACCCGGGCTCGGGCAGCTCACCCTTCACAGGGCTCTCGCCTTGCATCCAGCCGCCCGAGTCCGGACCAAAAAGATCCACGTGGAATTCACATGACTTGGTCTCTAAAGCGTCGCCCGTCGGTTAGTCGCTCACGTGTACGAGGTGGTAGCGGACGGCGTCTGTAAACACCGCTTGTAGGCCCGAAACTCTGGCGGTCGTAGCAACGGCCTGGTTGACGTGGTAGGGGATGAACGATCCGCCCTCCTCGTAGAGTATCGTCTGCAGCTTGTGGTACAAAGCCCTACGTTTCTCGAAGTCGAGCTCCTGCCGCGCCTGGTCCAGCAGCTTGTCGAAATCGGGACGGTTCCAGTAGGTTTCGTTCCAGGGCGCGCCGCCGCGGTAGTCTTCGTTTAGAATCTGATCGGCGGGCCGCTGCCCCCAGCTTGTGGTCACTACTGGTTTCTTCATCCAGACTTCCGACCAATATCCGTCCCCCGGAGCCTTCACTATGTTGACCTTGATGCCGGCCTTCGCGACCTGTTGCTGGTAGACCTGCACCAGATCGATCCAGGTGGCTCTAAGATCGCTGGTGGTGACGTCGATTTCTATGCCGTCGGGATAACCGGCTTCGGCGAGCAGCCGCTTGGCCTCATCGATCTGCGGTGGGCAATCGAACGCCGCGCGATATTGATCGCCCGTCCACACCGGGTGATCACACGTCACGACGCCGCCACCGGGGCCTAGAACAAGGTCGATAATGGCCTGACGATCGGTTGCTATCCGCAGCGCCTTGCGGACGCGGGCGTCGGTGTAAGGCTTGGTGTCGGTTCGGAAGACGATGCCCTGCCAATCGCCTGTGGGCACGCTATGCACCTTGAACTTCGGGTTGTTCTTGAAGAGCGGTACCTGTTGTCCGGACAGATCACCGTAGCCCAGCATGTCGATTTGGCCACTGAGCAACGCTTGCACGCGCGCCTGTGTATCCGCAATGCCGATGATCTCAACGGTCTTGACACCCGGCGGCCCCTCCCAATAGTCGGGATTCGCCTTCAGAACGGTCGTCCCTGCGGGATCGAGCGTTACCTGAATAAAGGGCCCGGTTCCGATCCCCGTCGTTTCGATGGTTACATATCGCTTTCGGAGTCGATCGGCGAGCCCGGCATCGATGAGACCTTCGGAGCGCCATTCGTCGATCTCCGAGCGTAACGTCTTATGGTGCTTGTTCGCCGAACCTTCGGGGATCATCCGGATACGATAATCCATCAGCAGCAGCGGGAGATCTGCGTGAGGTGCCGAGAGCGTCATCTTGACGGTCAACGGGTCAACGGCCTTTATCGTATCTACCATCGCGATGACCGACGCCGCCGCCGAATCGAGTTCCGGGTCTTTGACGCGTTCCAACGTATAAACCACGTCGGCTGCGTCGAAGTCGGACCCATCGTGGAATTTGACTCCTTCACGCAACTTGAAAATCCATTCGGTTGCGGTCTCGTTTGCCGACCACTCCGTCGCCAGATCCGGCTCCGGCTTTCCACTTGGGCCTGGCCGAACCAGGCGGCTCATCGTCTTCTCGGTGACTTGCCAGAAGCGACCCTCAGAAATGGGGTCGACGTTTATCTTGTCCGCGCCAAACCCAACGTCGTGGGATTGGCGGAATGTGCCGCTCTGGGCATGGGCCTGCGTTATTGGCAGCGCTGCGATGACGGCCGCTGCAATGAAGATGCCTATCCTGGTCATGATATCCTCCTCTGTCCTGGATTTTGATTCATCTTCATCCGACATTGCGCGGATGATCCGTTCGCGGATSATCCCCATCGGATTGGGCCCACGCTAGCACACAATMACTTGGGCTGGAAGTCCGGCGYGGTTGCACTAAGGTGGCGGCGTCGCATAGGYGNANAGCTCGGCGACAACTCCAAACSGCACGACCAAGCYACTAGTATAAGGTTCGAATCCCGTTGSGGACGCCGATGTYGTAAGGGKCCCSTCCAGCAGAATACGCAYATYATYRGTGTGTCAAATTTGTGCCGYATTRAAATTTGCTGGAACAGAAATCAGCGGGTTACGTTGRGTTTGCTAACGGTGGCAAGCGCCGCAAGTAGCTGATTTAAAGTTGGTTAAGTGTTTGCCCCAAGTGAATGCGGTTCAGGTGGTCGGAGGTTCAAATCCTCTCGCCCCGACCAAATTTCTTTCTTGTTCAGCGCGTTACAACGGCCGTGATTTCCACACAAAGCGCGCGTACTACTATTTCACCATTACTAGTAAGTTACAGACAGGTGGAGAGAACATTACGAAAGATCTGGGTGATCGTCGTGACCATATCCATACTCTGCAGTACGATCCTTGGACTGTATCTCAATGCACAATGAGGCCGTGCGCGGAATCGCTTAAAGTTCCAACCCTCCGGTGACTTCGATCCATCGTTGTTCATAGCGATCCAGATAAAGCTCGGTCATGCGCGTCTGTTTATGGCCGGGCATCGCCTCGTCGGTAGTGAGGTGGACTAAGCCCCGAATAGCTTCTTCAGGTTGTCGAAGCCGGTTTGGTAAATTCCCTGGATTACTTCTGTTGCCTTTTGGACAGAAGCGTCTTTGGGCTTGAATTCACTGGACCACTCGATCGTGCTGCCAGTTCCGTCTTCGTTCTGACGGACGCGTATCTCGGCGACATAGTCGGCCACCGGTAGGGGGCTTTCTAGGATCGAATAGCGGTATAGATGCTCGTTGTCATCGACACGCTCCAATCGCTCCACGATCGAGCCGCCGCCGACCAGCGTCAGACGACGAACCTTGCCGTCTTCTTCCAACTCGCTTTTTTCTATGGCTGGATGCCAATTTGGTAGACCATTGAACTGGCCGATCAACTCCCACAGTTTGTCGGCGGAAACAGGGACTTGTGTTTTCATGTTTACCTTAGTCATATAGACATCCCTCGTTTTTGGTTGACTGCAATGTTGGTAGTCTGGTCAGATCGGCAGGCGTGTCTATGTCGATTAAGACGCTGTTATCAGCCATTTCTACCTCATGGACAAGGCCTGCGTACCGGGCGATGAGATCTCGTGCACCCACATCACCGGTGGTTTGGCCCATCTCCACGAAGAAACGCTTGGCCCAAAGCACGGGGTTTCCCCGTTTGCCAGCGAATGTCGGCACACAGATGGCGCGATCAGCAGTTGGGTGGAAGGTCATCATTAAACGATCGATGTGGGCTGAGGTAATGTGCGGCATATCACCGAGACAGACTAGAGCCGCGTCCACATCCTCCGGTAGGGCGGCAAGTCCCCGGCGCAACGATGTACTCATGCCGTCCGCATAATCGGGGTTGTTAACAAACGTCACATTTTGACCTGATAGGAGTTGTTTGACGTGCTCTCGTTCATGGCCAGTTACGACAATCACCGGTTCTGCGTGCGAGTGGACTAAGGCGCTGGCGACCCGAGCCACCAACGGAATCCCATTCAGTTTTGTAAGCAGCTTGTTGCGTCCACCCATGCGCACTGAGCGACCGGCCGCGAGGATGAGGGCGGCGATCCTTATTGGTCTAGTCATAATTTGCTTTTTCCGAGACCGCCATAGCAGGATTGTTAAGAGACGCTAGCTGCCGAATCTAAGATTTTATTCCCTGACGTAACACTTGGGTAAGCTGGGCCATGATCGAGATTGCGATCTCGCCAGGTGTTTTTGCCCCGAGCGACAAGCCGGCAGGCCCGTGGATGCGGGACAATGTCTCGTCCGTAAATCCGGCCTTAGCGAGACGTGCGACGCGTGCCGCCTGGGTCTTCTTGCTCCCAAGGGCGCCGATATAAAACGCTTTTGATTTAAGCGCAACGCTGAGTGCGGGTTGGTCCAGCTTCGGGTCGTGGGTCAGTGCGACGACCGCGGTTCGGCTGTCGGGCACAAGTCGCTCGAGTGCGCGATCCGGCCACTCCTTGATCACGTTGACAAACGGGAAGCGCTTATCCGTAGCAAATGCCCGACGTGGGTCGATCACCGTGACCTCGTAGCCGGCGAGCCCTGCCATCGGCGCAAGCGCTTGGGCAATGTGTACCGCACCGATGATAAACAGGCGTCGCGGTGGAACAAACACATGGATAAAGACAGTACCGTCCTCGGTCTCGACAATACCAGTACGGTCTTCACGCAAGGCACGCTGCGCTTCACTGAGCGCCCTAGCCCCAACCGCGGTGCTCGCTGCGTCTTCACTAGGGTAGACGATCGCCTGATTGCCGGATTCGATCATAGTGACCAGCGCAACCGGCTTTTTGGCGCTGCGCGCGGCAAGCAACTCGGTTAAGATCGCGTACTTCATCCGACGCGCTCCACGTACACCCGCACGGTACCACCACAAGCAAGACCTACCTCCCAGGCCTCGTCATCAGCGACCCCGAACTCCAGCGTGCGTGGTTTGCTATCCTCGATCACCCCTAACGCTTCGCGCACTACTGCGCTTTCTACACAGCCACCCGAGACCGAGCCCACGAACGCACCGCTTTCATTGACCGCTAGTTGGCTACCTACCGGACGTGGTGAGGACCCCCAGGTCGACATAACGGTTGCTAGCGCCACACCTTTACCTTCCGCCCGCCACGCCGCCGCCGTCTCGAGCACGTCATCGACACCTTTTACTGTACTGTCTGCAGCCATTGTGTGACTCCCTCAGCCTGGCGCGGTCCGGGATGACTCAGCGCCTTAGTTAAACCGGTTAGGGTATCCAGGTTGTGGATCGAACGAAAATCGTCAACATGCGGCAAAATGGCCTTCATTCCGCGCGCGATTGGTTGAAAACCCTCGTAGCGCAACAGCGGGTTAAGCCATACCAAGCGCCGGCAAGACTTGTGCAAACGTTCCATTTCGCGCGCCAGGCCTTCACCGACGTCACGGTCCAGCCCATCCGTGATGAGCAGAACGATCGCACCTTGCGCAAGCACGCGGCGGGACCAATAGCGATTGAAATCGTGTAGGCAATGACCGATGCGCGTGCCCCCGTTCCAGTCCTCGACCATTCGCGCAACTTTTTCGAGCGCGACATCAACGTCCTTCTCGCGGAGATACCGGGTAATGTTTGTCAGTCGAGTAGCAAACAAGAATGTCGACACCCGCTCACGGTCATTCGTCATGGTGTGAGCGAAGTGAAGGAGTATGCGGGAATACTGACTCATGGACCCGGAGATATCACACAGCATGACAATCGGTGGCGGGCGCTTGCGTAGGCGCTTGCGTATCAATGGAATCGTTCCTGCGCCGGAGCGAAGCGCCGCACGCAGCGTTTTCCGCATGTCAATGCGCGCACCGTGAAGGTGGGTGCGAAAACGCCGCGTGGGTATGTGCATCACGGGTAGATGCATCGTCTTAACTGCGGCCTTGGCTTGCACTAGCTCGTCAGCCGACATCGTCTCGAAGTCTTTGTGCTGGAGGCGTTCCTGATCAGACCAGGTGAGCGCCGCGTTGAACTCTACCGTAGGCGGTTGGCGTTTTCGACTCGGCTGTCTGCCCGGGTAAAGCGCGTCGACCAGCCGTTGGCTCAGTTCTTTGCCGGGTTTCTCCTGCGGTTGGCTCACCGTAGGTAGGACAAGCGCCATCATCCGTTCCAGAATCCGCGGATTTCGCCAGAATACATGGAACGCCTGGTCAAAAAGTTCCCGTTGGTCAGCGCGATTAACAAACGCGGCATGTAACGTCCAGTAGAAGTCGCGACGATTTGTAATACCCACCGTGCGTACAGCACGGATCGCGTCCAGTACCTTGCCGGGGCCGATAGGAAGTCCGGCAGTGCGAAGCGCGCGCGCGAAATGCATAAGATTTGGTACCAGCTTGCCGCCGGCATTGTGCTCGTCGCGAGCGTGCACGGTCATCGCCTTACCCCCGCCGCAGCGATCTCGGCGTTGATTTCGTCAAGGATACGTGCAGCCTCTGTTCCCCGTATCTTGACGATATCGTCCTGGTACTTAAGCAGCGCGCCTAGGGAATCGTTGACCACCTTCGTGTCGAGGGTGAGCACGTCGAGCTGGGTCAGCGCATGGGCCCAGTCAATGGTTTCGGCAATACCGGGTAGTTTGAACAGATCCATAGACCGCAGGCGCTGCACGAAAGCCACCACCTGACGGCTCAATGCATCCTCGGCATCGGGCGCCTTGACGCGCAGAATTTGCAGCTCGCGTTCTGCACTCGGATAGTCGATCCAGTAATAGAAACAGCGACGCTTGAGGGCATCATGAATCTCGCGAGTCCGGTTCGAGGTGATGACGACGATAGGGGATGCGGCGGCCTTGATAGTGCCGATTTCAGGGATGGTGATCTGGTAGTCGGAAAGCACCTCAAGCAGATAGGCCTCAAACGGTTCGTCCGCCCGATCCAGTTCGTCGATAAGGAGTACAGGGGCGCCTCCGTCATGAGGTTTTAGTGCCTGCAGTAACGGGCGTTCGATAAGAAACCGCCTGGCGAACACGTCCTCTGACAAACGTTCGCGCGAACGCTCGCCGGCCGCCTCGGCCAAGCGGATCTCGATCATCTGCCGGGCATAATTCCACTCGTAGACCGCCGACGCAACGTCCAGCCCTTCATAGCACTGCAGGCGCAAGAGTCGACGGCTCAGGGTGGTTGCGAGCACATTGGCGATTTCGGTCTTGCCGACACCGGCCTCGCCCTCTAGGAACAACGGCCGTTCAAGTTTCAATGCGAGAAACATCGCAGTGGCAAGGCTTCGATCGGCAACATACTTGCCGGCGGCGAGTAGCTCCTCGGTGTCGTCAACGCTTTGCGGGACATCCATGCCGTAACAATACCGGCATGCCGGAGCGACTGCCAGTAGGAGCGCGGCGGCAACGGTTCTATGCGTCTACTGGGACATTCCTTTCGACTCACCCGGCGGCAGCGACGGCCCGTTTGGCCATCACCGTCACCAAATGCGCGCGGTACTCGGCAGTTGCGTGCAGGTCCGAGTTCAGTCCATCCGCTGGAACCGAAATCCCCTCGATGGCATCAGGTGCAAACTTACTGGAAAGTGCCTGCTCCATCTCGGTTACCCGAAAAACGCTTGCGCCTGCCCCTGTCACCGCTACCCTAAGGCCACCATCTCCCTGCGACACCATCACGCCGACGATGGCATAGCGCGATGCCGGATTGGCGAACTTGGCATATCCTGCACGTTTCGGGATCGGGAAGCTCACGGCGGTCACAACCTCATCGTCTTTCAGCGCGGTTTCGAACATCGCTTTAAAAAAATCGTCGGCGGCGATCTTGCGCTTATTGGTGTGCACGGTCGCCCCCAGGCCGACGACGGCGGCGGGATAGTCAGCCGCCGGGTCTGCGTTGGCGATGGAGCCGCCGAGGGTGCCACGGTTGCGCACCTGCGCGTCACCGATGCTGTCAGCCAGCGTGGCAAGGGCCGGCATTGCACTGGCCACCTCGGAGGAGGCGGCAACCTCCGCATGCGTGGTCATGGCGCCGATCACAAGCGCGCCTTTCTCCTTCTTGATGCCCTTAAGCTCCGCGATAGCGCCAAGATCGATGAGGTCAGTGGGCTGCGCGAGGCGGAACTTGAGTGTCGGGATTAGGGTCATCCCGCCGGCGACGAACTTGCCGTCTTCGGCCTTGCCTAATGTCTTGACGGCATTAGCCAGCGAGGTCGGCCGATGGTATGTAAAGTCGTACATCGTTTCCCTCCTACGCGGCGGCCTGGATCGCCCGCCAGACCTTTTCGGGCGTCGCCGGCATGTCAATGTGTTCGACGCCGATTGCATCGGTGATGGCGTTGATCAGCGCCGCCGGCGCCGCGATGGCACCGGCCTCGCCACAGCCCTTGACGCCGAGGGGATTATGCGGACAGGGCGTTTCTGTCATCCCCACCTTGAAGCTCGGTAGATCATCGGCCCGCGGCATGCAGTAATCGATAAACGAGCCCGTGAGAAGCTGGCCCGTTTCTTCGTCGTAGACACAGTGCTCAAGCAGCGCCTGGCCGACGCCATGGGCGATGCCGCCGTGCACCTGGCCTTCGACGATCATCGGATTGACGATCTTGCCGAAGTCGTCAACGGCCGTCCAATTCACGATCTGCGTGACACCCGTTTCCGGGTCCACCTCCAGCTCACAGATATGACAGCCCGACGGGAAAGTAAAATTCGCTGGATCATAGAACGCGCTCTCGTCAAGACCCGGCTCCAATTTGTCCAACGGATACTTGTGCGGGACATAGGCGGAAAAAGCGATGTCACTGATACCCACGCTCTTGTCGGTGCCGGCGACCTTGAATGTGCCGGCGTGGAACTCGATATCGGCTTCCGCTGCTTCGAGCGTATGGGCAGCGATCTTCTTAGCTTTTTCGACAATCTTGTCAATCGCCTTAACGATTGCCGACCCACCGACCGCGAGCGAGCGCGAGCCGTAGGTCCCCATGCCGAAAGGTACCCTGTCGGTGTCGCCGTGCACGAYGTCGACGTTKTCAATGGGYACACCCARCTTGTCTGCCACGATCTGGGCAAARGCGGTTTCATGYCCCTGRCCGTGCGMGTGCGAGCCGGTGAACACGGTCACGCTTCCGGWCGGATGCATGCGCACCTCGGCSGCCTCGAACAAACCGGCCCGTGCCCCGATAATGCCGGCAACGTTCGAGGGCGCYAGACCACAGRCCTCGATGTARGTTGACAAGCCGATGCCGCGCAGCTTTCCRCGGCCTTTGGCGTCTTGCCGGCGTTTGGCGAAGCCCGCGTAATCCGCCATCTTGAGCGCCTCGTCGAGGATAGGCGCATAGTTGCCGCTGTCRTACTGCACSACCACCGGCGTCTGGTACGGAAACGCGTCAGGCGGAATGAAGTTGCGCCGACGRATCTYYRSYSGGTCKANTKCCAANYTCGCGCGCGGCTTTTTCAACCAGGCGCTCCACCACAAAKGTSGCYTCCGGKCGGCCKGCSCCGCGTTCAAGATCGACTGGTGCCGTGTTGGTAAACACCGCTTTCACATCACAGCGGATGGCCGGTGTGGTGTACTGACCCGCCATCACAGTCGCGTACAGGTAGGTCGGAATGAGGGGGGCAAACATCGAAAGATAGGCCCCCATATTGGCCGTTGTGTTCACCCGCAGGCCGAGGAACTTGCCGGTCTTGTCGAGCGCAAGCTCGGCATGGGTCACATGGTCACGGGCGTGGACGTCGGACAGGAACGACTCCGAGCGTTCCGCAGTCCACTTGACCGGGCGGCCCACCTTCTTTGCCGCCCAGGTGACCACGGCTTCCTCGGGGTAGTGGGGAGACTTCGAACCGAAGCCACCACCGACGTCCGGCGACACGATTCTCAGCTTGTGCTCGGGAATGTGCAGCACGAATGCCCCCATCAATAGCCGCGTCACATGCGGGTTCTGGCTGGTAGTGTACAGGGTGTAGTGGTCGCTGCCGGAATCGTACTCGCCGATGGCCGCACGCGGCTCGATGGCGTGGCCGATCTTCCGGTTATTGATCAGGTCGAGCTTTGTAATGTGGTCTGCCTTGCTGAATGCTTCGTCAGTGGCCGCCTTGTCGCCCAGCCCCCATTCGAAACAAACATTATTCGGTGCCTCCTCGTGTAGTTGCGGCGCGCCGGACTTAAGCGCAGCGACCGCTGAGACCACCACCGGCAGCTCCTCGTAGTCGATCTCAAGCAGCTCGGCGGCATCCTTCGCTTGCGCCAGGCTTTCGGCGATCACGACGGCGATCATATCGCCAACGAAGCGCACGGTGCCTTGCGCCAGCGCCGGGCGTGGCGGCTCGTTCATCGGCCCGCCGTCCGGGGCGAAAGCGCACGGGATGCCGCCCACGCCGTCTGCGGCCAGGTCATCACCGGTGAAAACACCGACGACGCCGGGTGCCGCCTTGGTCGTCTTGGCATTAATCGATTTGAGCTTGGCGTGCGGCCGGGTCGAGCGTACGAAGTACGCATAGACCTGTCCTGACCGATTGATGTCGTCGGTATAGTTGCCCTTGCCCGTGAGAAAGCGGTAATCTTCTTTACGGCGTACCGCGGCGCCGATACCGGTCTCAGCCATCTTCCTACCCCCTCATCGCTTGTGCGCCGGCCTTAATCGCCTTGACGATGTTGTGATAACCGGTGCAGCGGCATATGTTCCCGTCGAGCCATTCACGGATTTGCTCTTCGCTCGGATCAGGATTTCGTGACACGAGATCCAAGGCACTCATCACCATCCCCGGCGTACAAAAACCACATTGCAATCCGTGATGTTCGCGGAAGGCCTCCTGCATCGGGTGCAGTGTGCCATTCTCGGCTAGGCTCTCGATCGTGGTGACTTCCGCCCCGTCGGCTTGTGCTGCCAACATCGTACAGCTCTTCACCGACTGACCGTTGACATGGACCACGCAAGCGCCGCATTGGCTCGTGTCACACCCCACATGGGTGCCGGTAAGGCGGAAATGATCGCGCAGCAAATGGACCAGTAAAGTGCGAGGTTCGACGTCCGCCGAAACGGCGTTGCCGTTCAGCGTCATGGAGACGGTGACAGACATAGGCGATCCCTCTCTAGTGGTACGCGCAGTGCATCTGCACGTTTCGTGTTAATTCTTGCGGACCGTCATTATTCGTCTACTATGGGCCGCCGTCAAGATGAAGCCCTCAGGGACTTGTGGTCTCAATTGACCCCCCGCCTACCAGGCACGGAAGGCCCATATCAGTAGGACGACCAGTAGGATCAGCGCGACTACCCACACCAACGGGTGCAAGCCCTTGCTGGACGAGACTGGCCTGGGGGCCGCAGTCTCACGGGCGGCCTCACGCTCAGCCGGTGTCGGGCCGAACAACGCAGCAAAGTTACCGAAGAAGTCATCCGCCAGCTTGCGTGCGGTTCCGCCCAGAAGGCGTGACCCCACCTGGGCAAGCTTGCCGCCTGCCTGGAACTGCGCGGCGTAACGCAACACTGTCTCTGATTGATCTTCCTCCAGTGTGACGTCGGCACTCCCCTTGGCAAAACCGGCGACGCCGCCCTGACCCTCACCGGCAATGGTGTAGCTTGCCGGCGGATCAAGATTGGATAACGTCAGCTTGGTGGCAAACTTCGCTTTGACCGGGCCGACCTTGGATAACACCTTAACGGCAAACTCGGTGTCCGAAATCTGTTCGATGGATTCACAGCCGGGGATACACTGCTTAAGGGCCTCAGGGTCATTAAGCGCATCCCAGACCTTCTGGCGCGGGGCCGGGATGCGGAACTCGCCGGTCATATCCATTTTCGGCTTACGTGAAGGGACAAACTAGCCAGCGAAAAGGTAGTTCGTGAGGGTGGCGTAAAGTTTCAAATTGATCTTCATGGTGTTCTAAGCAATCCGAGTCCACTAAACGCAGCAGACAATAAATCATGCCAGCCCACCACAGTGACGTCCACTGCGATTGCGGTGTGTAGCGGGTGATAGGGATTTTTTGTGCTCACAGTAAGGTGGAAACTACGTTGCTCGGATCTAACAGCGCAGCCGGTATTCGTGGAGTTGCTTATAGGCTGATTCACAAGCGCCGGCTAACGACTCGAGGTGTTTCGGTAGCGTGTGGCCCTTTGGTTTGTAGGGTGCAAAGCTCGTTGATTTCCATACGGAAGCATACCAATGTTTGCCCCACACGCCATCGCTTGCGCGCGGTCCCGGCGGCCAGGCCAGCATACGCTCCGTAAACGGAACATCGAGCGCGCTACACAACTCCATCATCATGCGCCGCGGATCTTGCAGCACATCCCGCGCATCGACAACTAATGGTGTTTGTCCGGTCCGTGATCGCACCCACTCAAAGACTTCAGCTTGCTGGGGTACGCCTACATCGGCGGCGGTTAGGTTGGTGCGTACCCTGGCATACGACGCGATGACCTCCCGTGGATCCCGAATCAAGAAGCAATTGGTCACGCGAGCCAACCAGCCACGATCGATCTCCGGTAATAAATGATGGGTCATGTGTTTTTGATAGAAGATCGCCCGGCCATCGGGTATGGGGCCGGCGAGCTTGTCGACAACCTTGCGCCAGTCCGGCTCACCGGTGGCAATCACTTCATCAGCGCCGGGGTGGTCGATGCCGGTTGCCTTGAGATAGTACGCATAAAACGGTTCGTCCCAAACTGCCGCGTCATTCCGATTTTCCCAGGCGCGCATAAGCGCGGTGGAAATATTTCGCGGACCAGACCACATGGCGATATACATGGCTGGACTACCGACTTCGACACTCTTCGTCGATCAGAGCGGCATAGAGTTCCTGAAGGCGCCGTGTGGTCGGACCGCGTGCACCGCTGCCGATCACACGACCATCGATATCAACCGCTGGTACTACCCCAGCAAACGTACCGGTGACAAAGGCTTCTTCGCTACCGTAAACATCAGTGAGGCTGAAATCCGTGGGGTTGACAGTTATCCCATGTTGCCGACAAAGCTTGATAATGTTGTTGCGTGTGATGCCGTTTAGGCAATACTTACCGGTTGACGTCCACACCTCGCCCTTTCGCACGATAAAAAAATGGGTCGAGTTGCAGGTAGCGACAAATCCGTGGGGATCAAGCATGAGCGCTTCATCGAATCCGGCTTTGGTCGCTTGAATACACGCAAGTATGCAGTTTAGTTTTGAGTGACTATTTAATTTCGGATCTTGAATATCGGGTGCGCCCCGTCGTACATGTACGGTGAACAGCCGTATACCCCGTTCGTGCACAGTTGGATTCGGTGTCTTGTATTCGGGGATGATCACTATGGTAGCTGCACCAACGGTTACCCGCGGATCTTGATAGGGTGTCGTTTTAAGTCCACGCGTAACCATGAGGCGTATATGCACGCCGTTCGACATGCCATTCGCTTGGGCGGTGCGGTGGAGGGCGCTAGTCAGGTCGTCACGGTTGAGCCCAATATCGAGATCGATAGCTTTGGCGCCCTCATAAAGGCGGTCGAGGTGTGCTTGAAGAAACGCAATATGGCCATTGTGCAAACGCAGGCCTTCCCATATGCCATCACCAAGAATGAAACCGCTATCAAATACCGATACCTTTGCCTCCTGGCGTGGCACGAGCTCGCCATTCACATAGACGAGGATATGCTGGTTACGCGGATCGTCTTGGTAGTCGTGTGTACCCTTGGCCATTGACTAGAGCCCTCTACCCAGCGGTGCATTGTATTCTATAGTGATTCGGCGATAGGCACATGGCGGGCGCGTCGATTCATCTCTTGAAGATCTGTTGATTGGCCCTGACTAACTCTGGTGGGGCCATGCCGACAAGTAACCCCTTTCTTGTACGCCCCATTACCGCCTACAATTGCCGTTTCGGCCGCTAGGCCCCAATCCTTGATGTGAGTCGACAAGACTTGCCAACAGTCTGATGGCTATCAGCGTATTCGAACTATTCAAAATCGGCATCGGCCCGTCGAGTTCCCACACGGTAGGGGCGATACGAGCGGCGCTGCAATTCGGCAGCGGGTTGAACGACAATGGATTGTTACCAAAGGTTGAGACCATCAAGGCAGATCTGTTTGGATCACTGGGGGCGACGGGTAAGGGTCATGGCAGTGATGCTCGGTCTGGAGGGAGAGGCGCCGGAGTCGATAGATCCCAACATCATACCTACTAAGCTGGCGCAAATCCGTGAGGCCGGGAAGTTGTCATTGCTGGGCCTTCGAGAAATAGAGCTTGAGGAAAAGAAGCATCTTATCTTTCACCGGCGACAGACCCTTTCTTATCGTTCAAATGGAATGCGATTTACAGCTTACGACGATAACGGAAAAGAAATCTATTCCAAGGTGTATTACTCGGTCGGCGGCGGCTTTGTCGTCAATGAGGAAGCAGCTAATGCCGATCGCATAAAAGAGGATGATACACGACTACCGTACCCGTTTAAGAGTGCGGCGGAACTCTTGGGCCTATGCCAACAGTATGACCTTTCCATTAGTCAGTTGATGCTGGAGAACGAGAAGACTTGGCGCTCCGAGCAGGAGATTCGTGACGGGCTTTGGAAGATTTGGGAGGTCATGCAAGAGTGTGTCCATAACGGCTGCCAACACGAAAGCGTGCTACCAGGTGGCATGAAGGTGAAGCGTCGGGCCGTCGAATTGTATCGGAAACTAAGTAGCAAACCCGATGACGACCTTGTGCTTCATGATCACCTTATCGTCACGGATTGGGTTAATCTCTACGCCTTGGCAGTCAATGAAGAAAATGCGGCCGCGTGGTGACGGCGCCGACCAATGGGGCGGCGGGCATCATTCCGGCCGTTCTGCACTACTACTAGCGATTCTGCCGGGGATCTAACGAGGAAGGTATTGTGCGATTTCTGCTTACTGTGGCCGCCATTGGCATATTGTACAAAGAGAACGCATCTATTAGTGGCGCCGAAGTCGGATGCCAAGGCGAGGTCGGTTCGGCGTGTTCGATGGCGGCGGGTGCGTTGGCCGAGGTACTTGGGGGCACGCCCGAGCAGGTAGAGAATGCAGCCGAAATTGGTATGGAACATAATCTCGGCCTAACCTGCGATCCAGTTGGCGGTCTGGTACAGATCCCCTGTATCGAACGTAACGCTATTGCATCGGTTAAGGCCGTTAACGCTGCACGCATGGCGTTACGTGGAGACGGCAAGCACGTCGTTTCGTTAGACCAGGTCATCAAGACCATGCGCGAGACCGGGGCGGATATGAAGACCAAGTACAAGGAAACAGCTTGCGGTGGTCTCGCGGTTAATGTGATTGAATGCTAGTCATGTCATTTCTTGGGTGGGGGCAAAGTTGTGAATAATAAGCCGAGCAGGTACTCGATTGTGAGCCTGGTTAGAAATGCGTTTAACTATCACCAGAACTGGCAACAGGCGTGGCGTAGCCCAGAACCAAAAAGGGAATATGACGTCATCATCGTTGGTGCCGGTGGTCATGGATTGGCCACTGCCTACTACTTGGCCAAAGAGCATGGTGTTACCAACGTTGCCGTGCTGGAGAAGGGATGGCTCGGCGGCGGCAATACCGGGCGTAATACCACAATCATTCGTTCCAACTATCTACGGGACGAGAGTGCGGCGATCTACGACCACGCGCTAAAGCTCTACGAAGGTCTAAGCCAGGAGTTGAACTACAACATCATGTTTAGTCAGCGCGGTGTGCTCAACCTCGCGCATAATTTGCATGACTTGCGAGAGCTTTCTCGACGTGTCAACGCCATCCGTCTGAATGGCATCGATTCGGAAATCCTGACTACTGAGCAAGTCAAGGCAATGGTGCCGATAATGAACACGTCGCCACATTCACGCTACCCGGTGTTGGGGGCGTCGCTACAAAGGCGTGGCGGTACCGCACGTCATGACGCGGTGGCCTGGGGATTCGCCCGTGGGGCAGATGCGCGCGGTGTGGATATTATTCAGAACTGTGAAGTTACGGGCATAAAGCGTAACGGAGCCGGGGTCGAAGGTGTGCAAACGTCTAGGGGTTTTATCGAGGCGAAGAAAATAGGCGTCGTTGCCGCCGGCCACTCCAGCGTGCTTGCAGATATGGTGGGACTGCGACTACCAATAGAGAGCCATCCATTGCAAGCGCTGGTCTCTGAGCCCATTAAGCCGGTGTTAGATGTAGTGGTTATGTCCACTGCTGTCCATGTCTATGTAAGCCAGTCGGACAAGGGTGAGTTGGTAATCGGAGCTGGTATTGATAGTTACAATTCATACGCACAGCGTGGCAGTTTTCAGGTAGTGCAGCACCAGATTAGCGCGCTGTTGGAACTATTCCCAATTTTCTCGCGCCTACGAATGCTCCGCCAGTGGGGTGGTATTGTCGACGTATGTCCCGATGCCAGTCCCATTATTTCGAAAGCACCAATAAAGGGTCTTTATTTCAATTGCGGCTGGGGAACCGGCGGCTTTAAAGCAACGCCGGGGTCTGGCTGGGTGTTCGCCTACACAATCGCTCAGGACCGGCCACATAGGCTTAACGAACCTTATAACTTGGAACGTTTTTCAACTGCTTATCTCATTGACGAACATGGTGCGGCTGCGGTTGCCCACTAGTGAAGGTTGAGCGCAATGTTGCTAATAAAATGTCCTTGGTGCGGTGATCGTGATGAACATGAGTTCAGTCATGGGGGTGAGGCACATATCGTTCGTCCGAAGGATCCCGAGAAGCTCACCGATGATCAATGGGCCGACTATTTGTTTATGCGAAAAAACCCAAAGGGCGCTCACTTGGAACGGTGGGTTCATGCTCATGGGTGTCGGCGTTGGTTTAATGTTGAGCGCGATACCGTGACGCATGCCATCACCGCTGTCTATAAGATGAACGAAACACCGCCGAGGAGAAGTAGGACGTGAGTAAGCAGGCGTATCGTCTGGCGGTTGGCGGGCGTATTGACCGCACGCGACCCATTTCATTCAGGTTTGACGATAAACTCTACAGTGGTTACGTCGGCGATACGCTTGCGTCGGCCCTGCTCGCAAATGGCGTACACTTAGTTGGCCGTGGCTTCAAGTATCATCGCCCGCGCGGAATCCTAAGTGCGGGTAGCGAAGAACCCAACGCCCTGGTGCAACTCGGTACTGGGGGTGCCACTGATCCCAATCTCCGTGCGACGCAGGTTGAGCTCTATGACGAACTAGTAGCGGCGAGCCAAAACTGCTGGCCCAGCCTGTCGTTCGATCTAGGCGCCGTCAACAGTTTATTCTCTCGCGTACTGCCGGCTGGTTTCTATTATAAGACCTTCATGTGGCCAAAGGGCTTTTGGAAGTACTATGAGTACTTTATTCGTCGGGCCGCCGGCCTAGGTAGGGCACCGGATGCGCCCGACCCGGCGCGATACGACAACATGCACGCACATTGTGATGTGTTGGTGGTAGGTGGTGGCGTGACTGGATTGGCGGCGGCGCTGTCAGCCGCACGGACGGATGCACGCGTCATTCTGGCCGACGAGCAATGCGAGTTTGGCGGTGGATTGCTGGGCGCGCACGAACAAATTGACGGGATGAGTGCCGACGAATGGGTGGCACAGGCGGTAGCTGAACTCGCAAGCATGAAGGAAGTGACGTTATTGCCGCGCAGTACGGTAACCGGCTATTTCGACCACAATTTTCTTACCGTGGCAGAGCGGATTCAGGATCATCTAGGTCCCATGGCTGCAGCAGACAAAGCGCGTCAGCGACTATGGAAGGTACGAGCGAAACAAGTCGTGCTTGCGACCGGTGCTCACGAGAGGCCGATGGTCTTTAGGAACAACGATCGACCGGGCATCATGCTTGCCTCCGCTGCGGGTACTTACGTAAACCGGTTTGCGGTAAAGCCCGGTAACAGTGCGGTGTTCTTCACCAACAGCGACAGTGCCTATGGAGCGGCCCTTACACTGGCCGAAGCGGGTATTAAGGTTGCGGCTGTGATCGATGTTCGCGCGCAACCTACGGGTATGCTTCCCACCAAGGTGCGAGATCGTGGCATTGAGATTCTCGGCCGGCACGCGATCGCTGCCGCTGTGGGCAAGAAGCGTGTCAGCGCGGTCGAGGTAATGGCGCTCAATGAATCGGCAGACTGTCTGATAGGCACGGCACGCAAGATCCCCTGTGATTTGGTGTGCATGTCGGCCGGTTGGAGTCCTGCCGTTCACCTGTTCTCTCAATCACGTAGCAAACTCAAGTACGATGCCAATAGAAGCTGTTTTGTACCCGGCGACTCTTTCCAGGCAGAACGTTCAGCCGGTGCTGCTAATGGCACGTTTAGCTTTGCTGCCTGTCTTACCGAGGGCCATGAGGCAGGCMTNCNGCGGCGGCGGCTGAGCGCCCGAGCACCATCCACTCCTTCGCAATATCGACACTGCTGCGGAACCCGGGCGCGGGCGACTTCCCGGAACCCCTGCGCATCGCAGATAGTTGGGAATACAAGAACATCGTGCGTGTCACCCTCGCGCGGCGGGCCGGTGTCACGGTGTCCATGTTGGACGACCTGGTGAAGGAGATGGCCGCCAACTGGCAGTCGCTCCGGCCCGACCGGGACCCCGGCGTGGACCAAGATACGCGCGCGCGCTTCCTCGGTGCCTGGAACGAGCACCGCAGGGTCTACGGCTATACACTGCTGGATGAACTGCCCTACGCGCTGCGGCGCGCGCTGGCGGACCACCCCGATCTCCAGGGCGTCGATTACGACATTCTAGTGGTGGACGAGTACCAAGACCTAAACGCGTGTGACCTGGAAGTGCTCGCGCTGGTCGCTGGGCGG
>LXTK01000058.1 GCA_001643475.1 Proteobacteria bacterium SPGG2
TACCGCCGGGCGCCTGCACATTGACCAAACCCTGATGACCGAAGCAGCCGCGGTGAAAAAAATTGCAAACCCGGTGGAAACCCTTCTGGTTGTTGATGCCTTGACCGGTCAGGACGCGGTTAATATTGCCACTGAATTTGACGGTAAAATTGGCATTACCGGAGTAATCCTTACACGGCTGGATGGCGATGGCCGCGGTGGTGCGGCGCTGTCGATGCGGGCGATCACCGGTAAACCGATCAAGCTGATCGGCCACGGCGAGAAATTGGATGCACTGCTCGTCACCTCCGAAGCCAACATGGAATATCTCTCCGGCTTTGTCACCCAATTTGCATGGAATACACCAACTCGCCCGTGGTATTTCGTGCTCACACGCACGGGCAAGGCGACCGCCGTGATACCCGAAGTCGGCCTTAGCAATTGGCGAAAAACCTCGTGGGTCAAAGACATCCGTACCTGGTTATCGCCAAGGCCCGAAAACGAGGGGCTTGATTTACTCGAGGACGTATTTAGCCGCGTGAAACGTAAGTACGGCCGGGTCGGGGCTGAGCTCGGCGCCGAATCCCGTATCGGCATGCCGGTGGCGGATCTATTGCGTCTCAAGCGATCGTTGCGCCCGTTGTCCATGGTCGATGGGTTTCAGGTCTTGCGCGCGTTGCGTCTCGTTAAATCGCCGGCCGAGGTCGCCCGTGTCCGTCATATCTGTCAGATCGCTTCAGACACGTTTGACGCGCTGCCGGGATTTATCCAAGCGGGTGATAACGAGAAAGACCTGGTGCGAAAATTCCAAGCAGATCTGTTAATACGTGGCGCCGACAAGACTCCTTATACGGCCATCGGCTCCGGTCGCGGTGGTTATGAGAGCATCATTATGGGCCCGACTACACGACGACTCCGCAAGGGGGATATTTTTCTCATCGATACCGGCGCCCGTTACGACGGTTATTTCTGCGACTTCGATCGCAATTACTCTATTGGCAAGACACCAGATAACGTGCGACATATTCATGATTTTCTATTTCGCGCGACCAATGCTGGCATCAAGGCAGCACGTCCCGGTAACACCGCGGCCGATGTTTTCAAAGCACAAGCACGCGTGCTCACCGATGCTGGTATCCAGCTCGGCAACGTCGGTCGTTTCGGGCACGGATTGGGCAAAGTGCTGACCGAACCACCTTCCAACAAGATCGGCGATGAAACACCCCTTGTTCCCGGTATGGTATTGACGATAGAGCCGAACGCCATGTACGGCGATGGGAAGATCCTCGTCCACGAGGAGAATTTGGTAGTCACAGAAGCAAACGCTAAGTTGCTGTCGCGGCGTGCCCCGCGAGAGATACCTGAAATCGATCTCTGATAAACGACCTAACCGGGTTACGAGAGTACGCGCAGGTCTTTTGGGTATGGCGTGAGATATTCAAATCCTATATCGGTAACGACAACCGAATCACCCACTCGTGTTCCAAACTGCCCGGCAACGGTGATCCCCCCATCTACGGCGAACGTCATCCCAGTTTGCAACGATGTTTGATCACCACGCTTGAGTTCGGGCTGCTCAAGCAACGAGTAACCGATGCCGCGTCCGGTTCGGTATCCAACCTCGAAACCCGCATCGCGATATACAGTCTCTGCTGCAAGATGAACCTGCTCGGCCGTGACGCCTGGCCTCATGGTGCCCAGGGCGGCTAGCTGCGCGTTAATCGTCACTTCATAGGCGCGTGCCTGCTCGTCTGACACTTCAGCAACAAAATACTCACGATCAAAACCAAGTTTGTACTGTTTAAAATTCGCGATGCCACAGTAACACAGGTATATTGGGTCGCCGCGCTCGAGTCGACGTATGCTCGATCGACGATGGACAAAACAGGTATCGTGTCCCGACTGCAGAATCTGAAGATTGTGAATGGTTGGAGATACGAAACGATCTTCGTCACCGGGCGAAAGAAATTCCGCCGCCTTGCGCGTACCACCGGCAATGACCGCCAGTGCCACCTCATACTCTGGCACGCCTTCTGCAATAATCCCTTCAGCTGCTTGCGTCATTGCCACCGCTACCTGCCCAGCTTGTCGCATCACCGCTATCTCATCGGGCGATTTGATCATACGCATCTCGCCTAGCATACGTGACCCATCGACGAACTTTTCGCTCGCAAATTCGCTACGCAAGAACTCCGAGACCAACGCCGGGATAAGCAATCGCTCGATCGCTAGGGAGGCTTGCCTATATTGGTTAAGCAACTCGCCAAGCAGTGACATCCATTCTCCATCGATACCGTCTTCCCATTTCCGAATATCTTGGATCCAGGTCATGTTACTCGCCATGCCAGATTCCATGAGCGGCGTAATGATTGTGCAATCACCTACCTGCGGTACAACAATGAGAGTCGGGCGCCCAAACTCGACGCCTAAGTATCCCCAATAGCCGGAGATGTAATAAATAGAGTCGGGATCGCTCAATAACATAACGCCGACATGTTCGTCGGCCATACGTCGTTGCAATTCAACCGCCCTATCCTCAAACGTACTCATAAAAGCATTTCCACCCTAGCAGATTGCTGAAAAACAGCAATCTGCGTGCAGTACATGGACGTACTGTCATTTCTCAATTAGGTAAGTGATTGAGAAATGGAGAAAACGGGAAACTGTGTTTTCCGTTTTCGAGCTGAAAAAGATCCGCGGACGGACTTTTTCAGCATCTTCCTAGACTCATGCGCTCTTTATAACGAGATCAAGTGGTACCCGACTGAGAGGCTCACACCCCGTTTCCGTCACGCGCACCGTTTGTCCCAGCGTCATTGCTCGATTGGTATCGCTATTCATCAATATCATGTGCAAAAAGAAAATCATGTTTGGTTCCGCCACAACTGGATTTTCGGTATAGAGCATGGGCCAGTCCATCCAGGTGGGCGTATAAGTCGTACCTAAGCTATAGCCACAGGCATTCATGCGATGTGCCTGTAGGCCCGCTGCATCCATCACCTGCGCATGCGCATCAAAAACCCGGCCAATTGGGTGACCCCGCTTGAGCGCTTCCAGGCATGCACTCATCGCGTCTACGCTGGCCTTGTGCATGTAAGTATGCTCGGGGTCGGGCTCGCCAATGATAAATGTGCGCATCAGACACGCATGGTAATGCCGATAGACACCGGCGAACTCGAGCGTTAGTTGGTCGTTATCGGATAGGTGGCGGCGACCGGCGAAATAACGACACAGCAACGCGTCGTTGCCTGAACCAATAATGAATTCGTTACCCGGATAGTCGCCGCCGCCTTGAAAAACGGCACTGTGCATGGCCGCCAGGATATCGCCTTCGAATGCGCCTGGCCTGGTCAACGCTATGGCCACACCCAAGGCATCATCGGCAAGTTCTGCGGCGCGACGAACGTATTCGATCTCGGCCGCGCTCTTAACTAACCGCAGTCGACTAATCAAGTCAGAGGCATCCTCAAGGGTACAGAATCCAGCTAAGGCAGTTTCGACCCGTCGCCAGTTATAGGCGGTCAGCCCATAGGCATCAAATTCGATCCCTAGCTTACGCCCCTTACAACCGTGTTCGGCGAGTATCGTACGCAAGTCGTCAGTAGGATTTTTGCCCGCCGCGTCGGCCCAAATACGGATATCCTCAATGATAGACGTGTGCTGGGCTTGTCGTAAATCGGGGGCTCGTGTCAGTAGTGTGATCTTACCGTCCGCACCCAAATATAAACACTGAAAGAAACAGTAACCGAACGTGTCATACCCCGTCAGGTAGTACATACTCTCCTGGCGAAAAATCAGTAGACCATCAAGACTGCGCGCAGTTAGTTGCTCGGCCGTGACCTGGCGTCGACGCGCTAATTCCTGCCTTTCGAAATGGATAGCCACAATCGCACCACCGTTGTTGTCCGGGAGACAGTATACGCAATATACACACGCGCCTTGAAGCGGTAGCATGTTATAAGCTCTACAATAAACACGACGACTAGGTCCAGCCAAATTCATAAAAAAGTGTACCCATCAGACTCCCGACTATCTAGGAGGTAACCGATGTTAGTGACCGGAGATGAATACCGTGAGTCGCTTCGGGACGGGCGCCAGGTATGGATTAACGGTGAAAAGGTGAACGATGTGCCCACCCACCGAGCGTTCAAACCCATCGTCGACGTACGCGCGCGTATCTATGACATGGCGCACGAAGACAAATACCGCAGTGTGATGTCTTATGAGATAGACGGTACCAGCGAGCGAAACTGCATCGGTCACAAGTTACCCAGGACACGACAGGACTGGGAAGACAAACGTCAGGCGATTGACGCCGTGATGAAAGACATCGGCGGCGTAGTGATACGAATAAGCGATGAGACGGTTGGCGAGCTGTGGTCACTGTATGACGGTCAGGATGTACTCAAGGAGGTGGACCCACGATTCAGTGAAAATATTGTGCGTCACATCGACTTAGTGGTGCAAAACGATAGCTTTCATGTATCGGCCAACACCGATCCCAAGGGCGACCGCTCCAAACGGCCTCAAGACCAGGACCCTGACATGTTGCTACACGTCATCAAGGAAACCGATGCCGGCATTGTCGTGCGTGGCGCCAAATACGAGACTGCCGCATCTTATTCCAATCAGGCCTTCGTCAAACCAACCATTGCTAATTGGGGAGATGCCAAACTCTCAGACTATGCGGTGGGCTTCATTTGCCCAATGAACGCCGCCGGGCTCAAGCACATATGCCGCAACGGGTTTGCCGGCGTGAAACCGCTCAAAGACTACCCCTTGGCAAATAAATTCGACGAAGTCGATACTTTACTCGTTTTCGACAATGTGCTGGTCCCCTGGGAAAATGTGCTCTTTTATCAACACACGCGGGCTGCCGCATTTATCCGCGCCACGTTGCACCGATATAGCGCTATGGCGTTTGTGCTTCGCATTTTATATATGGCCGACATGTTAATCGGGGCTGCGCTTTTTAATGTGCGTCAGACCGGTCTTGATAAACAACAGGCAGTGCGAGAAAAACTGGCTACCCTAGCCTGTTACCGTGAGGGCATAAACGCCCACTTAACAGCGGCCATCGCCACCGCCCAAAAAAGCCCAGGCGGCCTATTGATGCCCAATCAATCGCTGCTTTACACGGGACGCGTGCATGCGTGCACCAAGCTGCCGGAGATGATGCATCTGACACGTGAGTTGTGTGGTGGCCAGATTTGTGTCACACCAGATTCGCAGGCGTTTGACGACCCGGACACTAAATCCTGGCTCGACAAGTTTTATTCCGTTAACGACAACTGGCTGGCCGAAGATCGTCGCCGTCTATTGGCCTTTGCTAGGGACCTTGTCAATTCTGATTACGCTGGGCACAAGGTGACGTTTCAATTATTCGCCCAGTCACCACCGTTTGCGCACTTAAACGCAGTTTACAATAATTTCGATTTCAACGGGCCGCTGGCATTCGTCAAGAAGGCAGCCAACTTGTCCGATCGCGTTATGCAAGACTGAGCCTTACATACTATGAAATCTATCTACGTTGACCGTGCATTTAGTGCCGAATCGCTATACGGCACAGCCAAGGAGCCGGTCTACTCGGGGGCGTTGAGTTTTATGCGCCGCAAGTACACCAAAGACCTTACTGGTGTCGATATTGCAGTGACCGGCGTACCACTCGATACCGCTACCACCAACCGGCCTGGTGCTCGATTCGGGCCCGCCGGCGTGCGCGCTGCTTCAGTCCATCTGTCCTGGGGCCCTCCCGCGCCATGGGGTTTCGACCCGTTCGATAGGCTAGCTGTCATCGATTATGGCGACTGCGCTTGGGATCACGGGCGACCTGAAACCATACCGCAAGCGATCGAGACGCATGCGGAAACGATCATCAACAATGACGTTTCGATGATAACGCTGGGCGGCGATCATTTTATTACACTGCCACTAATTCGTGCTCACGCCAAAAAGCACGGCCTACTCTCGTTGATTCATTTCGATGCGCACTCTGACACTTGGGAGTGCGACGACGGCAGAGTCGATCATGGCACTATGTTTTGGCACGCAGCCAAAGAAGGATTGGTAGACCCCGCGCGTTCGGTACAGATTGGCATCCGCACGCACAACAGTGATCGCATGGGGTTTACCTGGCTCGATGCGCCATGGGTGCATGAGAACGGCGTCGTGCGCACGGTTGAAGAAATCAAGCGCCTGGTTGGGACTAATAAGGCCTACCTCACTTTCGATATCGACTGCCTGGATCCCAGCTTTGCGCCGGGCACTGGCACACCGGTATGTGGTGGCCTCACTACCCATCAAGCGCAATCCATTATTCGTGGGCTCGATGGCATCGACTTGGTTGGCATGGACATTATGGAAGTGGCGCCTGCATATGACCACGCAGAAATTACCAGCCTAGCCGCCGCAAGCATCGTACTCGACTATTTGTGCCTGACCGCCCGCGATCTGCCATCGAAAGTAACTCTATCGAAGTAACTACACGAAGGATGCAGGTATGGCCCATACTCGACTTCGCAAGTTCAACACCAAAGACATGTACCCGCAACAGGCATTGGATAACGATGTATGTATGGCGGTACGCGCAGGTAATCGCATATTTCTTAGGGGTCAGACTGGTTTCGATCTTGATGGTAATATGGTCGGCATTGGTGACGCTGCGGCACAGGCCGAAAACGCCATGAAATGTGTCAAGATCTTGCTCGAAGAAGCGGGCGCGAAACTCGAACACATTTGCAAAACGACGATATACGTCACTGATCGCGCATATCGTGAACCAGTCTATCGAGTGATCGGAAAATGGCTAAAAGGGGTCTACCCCTGCTCGACCGGGCTTATCGTCAACGGCTTGGCCCGGCCGGACATGCTCATGGAGATCGATGTCGAGGCAGTGATTCCGGAAGAGAAAGATTGAAACATGTTGTCGCAACAACAAGTCGATCGATATCGCCAAGATGGTTTTCTAGTCCTGCGCAACGTTATCGGCGCGCGTCAATTGAGCGTGCTTCTAAATGAGCTCGATGGCTGGATTGAGGAGAGCCGATCACATAGCAGTAATTATGGCGAGACCCCGGACGGCAAGGCGCGCTTCGATTTGGAGGCTGGTCACTCGGCTGAACAACCCAAACTGCGTCGCGTATCCAATCCCGTTGACATCTCCAAGGCCTATCGAGAGGTTCTATGGAACAGCGCCATTATCGATGCGGTCACTGACCTTGTTGGACCTGATATCAAATTTCATCACAGCAAGATAAATATAAAATTACCAGGCATGCAGACTCGCGTCGACTATCATCAGGATCACGCGTTTGATCCCCACACCAACGATGATTCAGCTACCGCGTCGCTACTACTCGATGACATGACAGAAGATAATGGCTGTCTGCGCGTTGTACCTGGGTCTCACAATGAGCGTTACAGTCACTACCAAAACGACAAATTTACAGGTGCGATCGAACCGAAGTTAACTCCAGACTTCGAACGCAGATCAATACCAATTCTAGGTAAGGCGGGCGATGTATGTTTGATGCACAGTCGGACGGTTCACGGTAGCCCACCGAATCGTTCGAACAAACCACGTTGTTTGTTGATTTGTGACTACCGCGCCGCCGATGCCTTTTGGCTAATCCCACCATTGGTGTTGTCGGTCCACAGCGGGCGTGTGATTCGTGGGAAGCCGTCACGCGTGGCACGTCTGGTCGCCGGCTCTATCGAATTGCCGCCGCCTTACAAGGAAGACTCTTTCTTCAGCGTGCAAGGGCAGAAATCGGTCGACGAACATTGATCGCGGGGGCGGGACTGACGTGACCTTTTCTATTGCAGGGCGCTGCCAACACTCCGGCATGCTGGGAGTTGCCGTCACGACCTCTAGCATATGTGTGAGCAGTCGCTGTCCGTGGGCACGCGCCGGCGTTGGCGCGGTGGCTACGCAGAATATTACCGATCCCAGCCTGGGCCCAAAGATTCTTGATTTGCTAGCGGCGGGGCGAAGTGCGAGCCAAGCACTTGCCGAGACTGTGGATCAGCAAACCAACATCGAGTACCGGCAACTGACGGTGATCGATACAAACGGTACCGTTGCTCACTATAGCGGTTCACATACACTTGGTACGCATGCCATCACCCAAGGAGAAGGCTGTGTAAGCGCCGGTAATCTGTTAGCCAATGAACGCATCCCACAAGCCATTGTCGATACATTCGTGCAGAATCCCCAGCTCCATCTCGCCGAGCGACTGCTACGCGCACTAGAAGCAGGGTTGGATGCGGGCGGAGAACAAGGACCTGTCAAATCGGCGGGCCTGCTCGTGGTTCACAAATATGCCTGGCCATTGGTCGATCTACGTATCGATTGGAGTGACGAATCGCCGATAGCGGCGCTGCGCCGCCTGTGGCAGGCTTATCAACCGCAGATGGACGATTACGTCACGCGCGCCCTCAACCCACAATCTGCGCCAAGCTTTGGTGTTGCCGGAGATCCGTGATCAGTCGAGAGCTCGAGTACTAATGAATACGAAAGATCTCATCAGTATAGACATGATCAAACGGTTGGTGTCATTTGATACCACTAGTCGAAACTCAAACTTGTTGCTGATCGAGTACATCCGCGACTACCTGGCGGATCTCAATATCGATTCTCACCTCTCATTCGATGACGAAGGCAAGAAGGCCAATCTCTACGCCACCTGTGGCCCTCAAGATCGTCCGGGCATTCTGATGTCTGGGCATACGGATTGTGTGCCTGTCGACGGACAAGACTGGAAGACCGATCCGTTCACGGTCCATGAACAGGATGACTGTCTCTATGGCCGCGGTACCACCGACATGAAATCATTTATTGCCATCACGCTGGCTACCCTGCCGCCAATGCTGGAACATGGTCTGAAGATCCCCATCCATCTGGCGTTCTCCTATGATGAGGAGATCGGTTGTGTCGGCGTTCATCGGTTGATCGAACAACTAGATTCGATGCCGACAAAACCAAAGCTATGTTTCGTTGGTGAACCGACGAGTTTACAAGTAGTCACTGGCCATAAAGGCAAATATAGCGTTCGTTGTCATGTACATGGCCTAGAATGCCATTCCGCCCTTACCCATCAAGGCGTCAATGCCGTCGAGATCGCAGCAGAGTTAGTCACACTGTTGCGCAAGATAGGCCAACGTTTGCGCGAACAAGGTCCCTTCGATGAAGCCTTTGAGCCACCGTTTACTACGGTACACACAGGGTTGATCCAAGGCGGCACCGCACTCAACATCATACCCAAGAGCTGCTGGTTCGAATACGAGATACGAAACCTACCCGATCATGATGTAACGCTGCTGCTGGCCGAAATTAGAGATTACGCTGAACAACACCTATTGCCAGATATGCGTAAGGTTTCGGATCAGGCGGGGTTCTCTTGGGAAACCTTACCGAGCTATCCCGGTATGACCGTGGATGAGGACAGCGAAGTTGCCAACACCGCTAAAGGGTTGTGCGGCAATCCCAGCTCGGCCAAAGTGAGTTTTGGTACCGAGGGTGGGTTGTTTCAGGTTGCCGGTATTCCCACTGTTGTGTGCGGTCCAGGTAACATTAGCCAAGCTCACAAACCGAATGAGTTTATTAGCCTCGATCAGGTTGCGCGAGGTGAGGCGTTTGCATCGCGGCTGATGGCTCAAGTCTGCGACGCATAGCAAAATTCGCCCAGGCGTTGTATGGCCAAACAATCAAAAACGCCGCTAACTCGTGCCACGGTTTTCCCCGAACCCGAGCTACCAGACGCGAGTACATTGCTTGCCGAGGGCCGGCAACTCGCCGACAGCACGTCGATTGGCCCTTGCCCGTTTCTCGTACAAAACGAAGTAAGCACCGAGTTTGCCTACAAACGGGCGCACGCAAGTCAGGGCAAGGTTATGTTGCATGCGCAGATCGGCTATCGCGATCTACAGAAGAGTCGTCGCGCCTATGCCGAGATCTATGAAAGCCTCAGCAAAGCCGGTTACTACGTCGATCGATATGGCATCTGTTTGGATTGGAGCATGGGTTATCCGGCTGCGGTGCGGCGCGATATGCCCCGCGGTACAGGGTTGATTCTTGATACACCCGATGACTTCGTTGCGCTCACGCAACAGGCGCCGGTGGCACCACACTTCGGCGATTTCGTCATGGGTACGCCGGCGGCGCTAGAAAATACCCAAGCTGCGCTGGCAGCAGGATCTACTGCCATCGGCAACCTCGGTCAGTATTTCAATTTTCGTATGCCACACTGGCACGACGATATTGAGACCACAGCGTCTACCCTCAAGGCATTGGCACTCGCCGCCGCACAATCGCACGAAGTCCTGATTCACTCCAATCTCGATGACGGTTTTGCCTCGTTGTTCCATGATCTTGCCTGCACGCTGGGGGCGGTGTTGGTCGAGCGATACATCGTCGGCGAACTGATCGGTGGACACGTCAGTCATTGTTATGGGCATACGTTCTCAGACCCGTTTATCCGCAGCGCCTTTCAGCAAGCGCTCGCCAACGTAAGTGAAACCCCCGGTACGATGATCTATGGGAACACGACTGCATTTACGGCGGAACCGGTAGAAAACTACGCCACACTTGCAAACTACCTGCTGGTTGACATCGTCGCGCAGAAGATCGGACCGACCGGTCATGCCGTCAACCCAGTGCCAGTTAGTGAAGCCCTGCGTATCCCCGAGATTCAAGAAATAATCGATGCCCATATGTTTTGTCATCGATTGATTGAACACGCAGATAAATTGCAACCACTGATTGACATGGAGGCGGCCAGCCAGACGGCTGAGGTCATCGAAACGGGAGGAAGGCAGTTCTTCAAGGCGATTTTGGCCGGCTTGGAGGGAATCGGTATCGACACGAAAAACCCGTTCGAGATGCTATTGGCACTGCGACGTATTGGTGCCAAACATCTGGAACAACTCTACGGGCCGGGAAAACCTGACCCAACCAATGCCGATGCGCGCCTACCTATGATCAAGGCCAGCCCCATTTCGGAATTACAAAATCACGCACAACGCTGTCTCGATGCTATAGACCCAGAAACACATGAGACGATTCGCAGTGCGCATTTGTTGGGCTGCATGGCCACAACCGATGTCCATGAATATGGCAAACTCCTTTTGGAAACAGTGTTACAACAATTAGGCGTGCAACTGGTAGATGCTGGCGTCAGCATTGATCCCGATGTACTGGCAGAGACAGCACACGCGAAGAAAGTCGATTTCATCGCGCTTAGCACATACAACGGCGTCGCTCTTGACTATCTCAAACGATTACATAATGAGATGGATCGGCGCAAATTGAACATCCCGGTATTCATTGGCGGCAAGTTAAACCAAGTCCCCGAGGGTAGTCAGGATAGCCTACCGGTAGACGTTAGCCACAAACTGCGGGCTGCTGGCGCTATCGTTTGTTACGAAGTGAAAGATATGTTGAAGCACCTGACACAGATGAAACGAGTAGAGCCGAAGAGCGTCGAAAGCCCATGACTTTGCGTGTTGGAATCATAGGCGTAGGACATCTTGCCAGCTATATTGTCGAAGGCCTGTGCGCTGCTAACAATTCGCCAGATATATTGCTATCGCCACGAAATGCGGAACGCGCAAGTGCACTGAGCGAACGTTTCGGCGTCCGTACCGCTAATGACAATCAGACAATCGTTAGTCAATCTGATATTGTCATCCTAGCCACGCGCCCGCCACAAGCACTGAACGCAGCCGCTGATTTGCCATGGCGAGCTGAACAAACCCTGATCTGTGTGGCCGCGGGTATCTCCTGTGCTGGACTTTCGGCCGTGGCCTCACCGGCGAGGATCGTTCGCGCCATGCCGGTCTCATGTGCAGCCATCGGCGAAAGCCCGACCTCGTTGTACCCAGACGACGCCAACGCAAGGCGCTTATTGACGCGTCTGGGGCCTGTGATTGCCTTGCCCGATGAACCCAGCTTTCAGGCGGCTAGCGTAATCGGCGCCTACTACGCGTGGATCTACGCGCTAGTGGCCGAGACCATGCCGTGGTTGGAAGCTTCGGGTATCCCGAATGCAGCCGGTCGCTCGTTGGTTCTACAGGCGATTCGGGGTGCCACCGGCATGATGCTCGCGCATCCAGACGATTCACCGGCTGATATGATTCGCGAACTGGCCACGCCAGGCGGTATTAGCGAATGTGGGCTTGAACTTCTAGAGCAGCGCGGTGCATTAAGTGCCTGGCGCGATGCTTGCCAGGTGAGCTTGGCGCGACTGCAAAACCAGTGACCGATGTCTGAGCTATTCAGTTTGAAAGGCCATGTGGCACTAGTGACCGGCGCGTCGGGCGGACTTGGTCGGCAATTTGCACTAGCCCTATCCCGCGCCGGCGCCAGCCGTGCTAACAGCACGCCGACAAGCTAAACTTGAACAACTCGCGCGAGAGATAGAATCGAACGGCGCCAAAGCCGTGCCGGTGGTTATGGATGTGACAAATGCCGACAGCATACACCACGGCTTTGCCGCAGCTGAGCGCACCGTCGGTACTGTCACTATTTTGGTAAACAACTCCGGCATCGCCAGCACCACAGCCGCCCTCGAGATAGACGAAAGCGAATGGAATCGCACCATGGATACCAACTTAAAGGGCGCATGGTTGGTTGCCCAAGAAGCAGTCAAGCGCATGGTCGCGGCGGAAACCCATGGCAGCATTATCAATATCGTGTCGATCCTCGCCTTCCGAGCAGCCAAACATCTCGCGCCTTATGCAGCTTCAAAGGCCGAGCTATTACAGCTCACACGGTCGTTGTCATTGGAATGGGCGCGCCACAAGATTCGTGTCAACGCCACATTGCCCCTGGTTATATCATCACCGACATGGACCGAGAGTTCTTCCAGCGAGCCGAAAGTGCCGACGTCGTTAAGCGAATTCCGCAGCGCCGAGTCGGGACCCCCGAGGATTTAAACGGTGCGCTATTATTGTTGGCCTCAAACGCGTCTTCGTATATGACCGGCAGCACAATCGTCGTCGATGGCGGTCATTTGCAGTCCAGCCTTTAGCCAACCAACAACTCTTCTAAGAAACGCAAACCACCAGGAGAAACCGATGGCCATTGAACGTATGCAAAAAAGTGCTCGAATGAGTCAAATAGTGGTGCACGATGACGTCGTGTATCTGGCGGGCCAGGTAGCACTGGAGGCGCCCAATCGATCCGTAACCGCACAGACGCAGGATATTCTCGCGAGAACAGACACGCTGCTGGCAGAAGCCGGCACAAACAAATCACGATTGCTTTCCGCTACGATCTGGCTCACCGACATTCGATATTACGATGAAATGAACGCGGTCTGGGATGCATGGATGGATCCGGCAAACCCGCCTGCCCGTGCCTGCGTTGAGTCCAAATTGGCAATGCCGAAGTATGATGTAGAAATAATGATGACTGCCGCACGCTGACCATCGGTGCCACTACAGCAAGTAGTATTTTGCAGTAGATTCCTTTGCTAAGCTACGGCTCTACATACAGGGTACAAGGTAGCAATTCTATGGCTGAACGGTACAACCCAGGCGTCATTGAAGCTAAATGGCAGACATACTGGGACAAACAGGGTATTAATCGCACTGATATCACCGGCGCCAAACGTCCGTTCTTTAATCTCATGATGTATCCATACCCATCGGCCGAAGGCCTGCATGTAGGTAACGTCTACGCCTTTACCGGTGCTGATATTTACGGGCGCTTCAAACGCCTGCAGGGTTTAGACGTGTTTGAGCCCATCGGCTTCGATGCCTTCGGTATCCATTCTGAAAACTTTGCCCTCGAACAGGGCGTCCACCCTATGGAATTGATACCCCGGAACATCAAAAACTTTACACGCCAGCTCAAGCGCATGGGGTTTATGTACGACTGGAGTCGAATCGTCGACGTTACCCAACCT
The DNA here is from genome assembly GCA_001643475.1 of Proteobacteria bacterium SPGG2. Classification (GTDB taxonomy): domain Bacteria; phylum Pseudomonadota; class Gammaproteobacteria; order Acidiferrobacterales; family SPGG2; genus SPGG2. Next base: position 13,887 of record LXTK01000058.1, read on the forward strand.
AAGTACTACAAGTGGACCCAATGGATTTTCTTACAACTCTTTAAGGCCGGCCTCGCCGAACGGCGCAAAGCCGCGGTCAATTGGTGTCCGTCCTGCAAGACAGTGTTAGCGAATGAGCAAGTGATCGATGGTCGTTGCGAGCGCTGTACATCTGAAGTTACGCAACGCTTCTTGGATCAGTGGTTCTTCAAGATTACGCAATACGCCCAACGGTTGCTCGACAATCTAGAATGGATCGATTGGTCATCATCGACTAAACGACTGCAGCGAAACTGGATCGGTCGATCTGAAGGTGCAGATATAGATTTCCCCATTGTCGGCCATGCCGACAAAGCTATACGCGTGTTCACGACTCGACCAGACACGCTGTTTGGCGCCACATTCATGGTATTGGCACCCGAACACCCGCTGGTCGAAGTTGTCACCACCGACGCGTGCCGAGCGCAGGTAGAACAATACGTACAAGACGCTACCGCCATGGACCTAGTAGAACGCCGAAAGGCGGGTGAGGAACGCGTCAAGACCGGTATCAATACAGGTGCCAAGGCCATCAATCCCGTCAACAACGAGGAAATCGAAATCTGGATCGCTGACTATGTGTTAATGGAATATGGTCATGGTGCCGTCATGGCGGTGCCCGCACACGACGAACGTGACTTCGAATTTGCCAAGCAATACGGTCTCCCCATTCGCACCGTGGTGGTGCCGGCTGAAAGCGACGCGGGCGATAGCATCGAACAGGAAGGCGCGTTTACCGCACATACTGAAAACGAGATACTTATGAACTCCGGTCAGTTTGATGGCATCCCGGCTGCGCAGGCGATCGGCGAAATCACTGCTTGGCTGGAGAGGAAGGGGGCGGGTAGGCTTGCGGTCAATTACCGAGTCCATGACTGGTGTATTTCAAGACAGCGCTATTGGGGTACACCGATCCCTATCATTTATTGTGATACATGCGGCATCGTGCCGGTACCGGAAGAAGATCTACCGGTTGTACTGCCCTACCTCGAAAATTTTCGACCAGATGAAAGCGGTGTCGGCCCATTGGGGCGTTCCCAAGCTTTTTATGCCGTTCAGTGTCCGACCTGTGGCAATTCCGCAAGGCGCGAAACCGACGTTTCCGACACGTTTCTTGACTCTGCCTGGTACTTTCTACGCTATCCATCGACCGAGCTTGATGATCGCCCGTTTGATAAAGAACGCACCAAAACTTGGCTACCTGTCGACAGCTACATTGGCGGTGAAGAACACGCAGTATTGCATCTAATGTACTCTCGTTTCATTACCATGGCGCTCCATGATCTGGGCCACCTTGAATTCGAAGAACCTTACAAAAAGTTTCGCAAGCATGGGTTAATCATCCGTGATGGGGCCAAGATGTCCAAGTCACGGGGTAATGTTGTGATCCCAGACGAATTCGTCGAAAAACATGGCGCCGATACGTTTCGCATGTACCTCATGTTCCTGGGCCCATATCAAGAAGGCGGTGACTTTCGCCAAGAGGGGATTAGTGGAATCTCCCGTTTCTTCGATCGCCTATGGGCCATTATTGCACCGGTCGAGCAACTAGCGGCAGGGTCGCCGGAGGCAGGTGATGTCGAACGAAAACTACACGCCACCATCAAGAAAGTGACCGAAGACTTGGAAGCTTTGCAATACAACACCGCCATTGCGGCAATGATGGAGTATCTCAATGTGGTCCGGGCTGGTGATCGCGCCGTCCGTCGCTCCGAGATCGAGCCGCTAGTGCCTATGCTAGCGCCAATGGCACCTCATTTTTCTGAGGAGTTGTGGCAACGGTTGGAGCACGAGGATTCGATTTTTTCCGGTGCCAACTGGCCAAGTTATGATGCAAAGCTAACGATGGCTGATGAAATCGAGATAGCGGTACAGGTCAACGGTCGTCTGCGGGCTACCATCCGCCTTCCTCGAGGTGCGAACGAAGAAGAAGTAAAAACCAAAGCGTTGGCCGATATCGCGGTTCAGCGTCATCTTCGCGAGAAGGAACTGTATAAGTCGATCTTAGTACCGGACCGATTGATCAATCTTGTCGTTCGCTGAGGAGAAAAAAGCCGATACGGGACACTTAGAGGTCGCTCAACTGTTGGTAGTCAAAGGCACCGATATGAACTTAAGGAGTGAAAAGGATTCGACGGCCCTCGACTGGGCAACCGAGAAGGCCGCACAGTTGCTGATAGCTAGCGGTGCTATAGCCCCTTGAGACCGATTTCTGACATCTCTCACGATGCACCGGCTTCGGCAATGATCCATTCGCGAAAAGCCGCCACGCGAGGCTCTTCAGACCGTGCCTCCGCACATACCATATAATAAGCAAACCCGACCGGCATACTTAACTCGAAGGGTCGTACCAATCGACCCGCCTTTAAATCGCCCCCGGCCAGCACGCGACTTCCCAACGCAACCCCTTGGCCCTCGATGGCAGCCTGTAGCGATAGTGCGGTACGGTTAAAGCGCAGACCACGGCTAGCATTCACATCTTTGACACCGGCCGTAGTTAACCACATGGACCAATCGGGCCAGTAGTCGTTCTGCGGTGGATAATCAGCATGCAACAGTGTATGCCAGCGCAGATCGTCGGGAACACACAGCGGATGCCGCCCCTCCAGTAATCGCGGGCTGCACACCGGGAACACCTCTTCACTCATCAAGCAGTCCACCCGTAAGCCCGGGTAGTCACCCGAACCGTAACGAAGTCCAATATCGACCCCGCCTCGGATGAGATCCACGACCTCATTGGTCGCATCTATGCGCACGTCAATCTCGGGGTGCAATTGCCTAAATCTTTCTAGCCGTGGCAATAGCCACTTGGCAGTTAGGGACGGGGGCAGGCTAACGGTTAGCGGACGGTCCGCATCGCGACGTTTGAACTCCTCAATCACCACCGCCAATTGATAAAAGATGTCTTCTAACCCCGGCAACAAGGCCCGACCCGCCTCGGTCAACACCAAGGTGCGGTTGAGGCGTTGGAACAACCGCACCCCCAGGTCTTGCTCCAAGGCCTTCACCTGATGGCCGACCGCGGCGGGGGTCACATGCAACTCGACCGCCGCCTTCGTGAAGCTTAGATGACGGCCCCCCGCCTCAAACGCCCGCAGTGCATTGAGTGAAGGCAGCCGCTGTTTCATCCAAGTTTTTCTATCGCTTGCAGTAGAAATCATCGTTTGTCAATGTCCAGTCGATCGGCTATTTTATCGTCTGTATATAGTTTCGGTCACAAACGTTACGTCAAACATTGGGGAGCAAATATATCATGAGCAACTACACAGGTCACCTACAAGCCAGCATTGCCGTAGACAGCGGAGGTCCTGGCGTCGTGTCACAGCTTCGAGGATGGCTGCAGAACCTGCGGACCGTCCTACGTCGCAACCACGAGCGCCGAACCGCCATTCGCGCCCTGAGCGCCTTAAGCGATAGGCAGCTAGAGGATATCGGTGTCATACGAGTCCAAATACCGGAGATTGTGCAGACCTTGAGTACGCCCAAAACGGTTGAAACGCGGGTAGCAGACAAGAAGGTTGGCACCGCTCGTTTTGGGGCCGGCTACTGCACAGCGCACGGCTAGCCACCTCACGATGTAGCGAATACGCTGGGGGCATACTGCCCTCAGCGTATTCGGTTTGACGCGCCTACCCAATCTTCCCCATTCCTTTCCAGAACTGCCGATAGGGCTGTCTTGTGACCGGCTGCGAGTTGCCGGGTACACTAGCGCCGGGAAGAACTTTCGAGAAAAGACCGATGATTCTCATCGACGCCGAGCGAGTGCACGCGCTGCTCGATTACCCTTCGTTAGTCGAAGCGCTGGACAATTACCACCGACAAGATATTCCTCTGCTTGAAGACTTGTTGTTGGAACAACCTAGCGCAGCTGGCACCCCCACCCATTTCTTTCTACGCGCCGCTTGGCAACCACAACAGGATCTCGGCACCAAAGTAATCACGATCTTTCCAGAGAATAAGGATGCCGACGCCGGCCTGCCAGCAGTACAGGCGGTCTATCTATTGTTCGACGGCAGCACCGGTCAACCCAAAGCCTGCATAGACGGTACCGCCATCACTTACCGAAAGACGGCGGCGGACTCCGCCTTGGGGGCCAAATACCTAGCGCGGGAGGATACCGAGATAATGCTCATGGTCGGCGCCGGCGCTATGGCACCACATCTCATCATGGCCCACACTGCGGTACGGCCCTCGATTCGCAAAGTCCTTATCTGGAATCGTACCGCCTCGGCGGCAGAAAAGCTGGCTAGTACTCTATCATTAGACAATGTCGAAATCCGTGCCACTGACAATTTAGCGAGCGCCGCGGGCAATGCTGATGTAATCTCTTGTGCAACCATGAGTCCCTCGCCGCTCATCCAAGGCAAATGGCTAAAGCCGGGTACCCACCTCGATCTTGTTGGGGCTTTCACAAAAGAGACCCGCGAAGCAGACGATGATGCGGTACGCCGAGGCAAATTATTCGTCGATTGCCGTGCAACCACCATAAAAGATTGTGGTGAAATCTGTATCCCGATAGCCACGGGGATTATCACTGAAAGTGATATTCGCGCCGATCATTTCGACCTTTGTAGTGCGCGTCACCCTGGTCGCGAGCAAGCCGAAGACATTACATTTTTTAAGAACGGCGGCGGTGGCCACCTCGATTTGATGACGGCGCGGTTTGCGTACAGTCGCGTCGAGTAGCCGTGTCGCCAAGCACCAATAAAAACGGACGCAGGCGACCCTTAGGAGCATGACACCAATCAGACGACAAAACCTGCAGCGCTTGTTAAAACCGCGACATGTGGCGGTTATTGGCGGACGGGATGCCGAGGCGGCCATCCACTCATGCAAACGAATCGGATTTGAAGGCCCGATCTGGCCGGTTAATCCGAAGCGCGATACATTGGGCGACATTCCATGTTTTTCCAGTGTCGATGAATTGCCGCAAGCGCCGGATGCGGTTTTTCTGGCTGTGCCCCCCAAGCCGGCAATCGATACTGTGGCCCAGCTAGCTCAGCAGGGTGCGGGCGGGGTGGTTTGTTATACGGCGGGGTTCAGTGCCGATGGCAAGCAGGGCGGTAAGGCGGACCAGCCACTGGTGGATGTCGTAGGCGATATGGCACTTGTCGGCCCGAATTGCTATGGCCTAATCAACTACATTGACCGGGTCGCATTGTGGCCATTTGCCCACGGTGGTTTTTGTCCTGGTTTTGGCGCCGCCATCATCACGCAAAGCGGAATGCTGTCTTCAGATATCACGATGAATCAGCGATCAGTGCCGCTAGCATATATGGTGTCCGCGGGCAACCAGTCGGTGCTGCGACTGGAGGATTATATTGATGTGCTGTGTGAGCGTGATGAAGTAAAAGCCATTGGTTTACACATCGAAGGGTTGCAGGATATTGAGTCCTTCAGCCGTGTGGCGCGCAAAGCACTCGAACTTAGCAAACCGATTGTTGCGCTCAAAACCGGGACTTCTACAATCGGCTCGCGATTAACCATCAGTCATACCGGATCACTTTCAGGTACTAATGAACTTTATCTGGCGCTGTTTGAACGGCTGGGCATTATCAGCGTGACAAATCCGGCCCAAATGCTTGAAACTTTAAAATTTATCTGCGTCACCGGAATACCCCAGGGTAACCGCATGATCGGATTTACCTGCTCGGGCGGCAGTGCAACCATGCTGGCCGACTATGCGGAAAAAATAGACCTCGAATTTCCGCAACCCTCTTCCCATGTTGCAGCGGATCTTGTTAAGAAGCTGCCGGTAATTGCGGATGTTTCCAATCCGCTGGACTATACGACACCTATTTGGGGTATACCCGAGAAGGTGCGGCCTGTATTTGAGGCGGCGCTGGCTGATTCTTACGATGTTGCGTTGATCGTGCAGGATTTTCCATTGCCGGGACTTGATGACAGCAAGGCTTTTTATCTGAACGATTTACAATCATTTATCCAAGCGACTTCGAAAGCAAGTCTGCTCGGTGCAGTCTGCAGTACGCTGCCGGAAAATATTGATGAACAAACACGCAAGTTTCTTATCGCACACAAGGTGGCGCCCTTGCAGGGTATACACGAGGCGCTTACCGCGATTAATGCGACGGCCTGGTACGGCCGGCAACAAGCGTTTGTATTAAACAATGTCTCCGCTGAGCTTGTGATGGTGGATCGTTGTGATGAGGTTTATCAAAATGACGAATGGAACAGCAAAGTTGAGCTTGAAGCGGCAGGGTTGAAGATTCCCGAGGGGCGGCTTGTCGACGGTATGAATGCTGCCGGAGCAGCGCAAGAGCTTGGCTTTCCGGTCGTACTGAAAATGAACTGTCACAAGATTGCGCACAAAACTGAAATAGGTGCAGTATGCCTTGGATTGAGAAATGTCCGCGAGGTCCATAAAGCGGTCCGTACGATGCGAGCAGATGTTGCCCGCACCAATCCGGAGCTTGTAACCGACGCGTTCCTAGTCGAAAGAATGATTCACAAACCACTGGCGGAACTGATGGTGGATGTTCGCACCGATTCCCAGTTCGGGCTGGTGATGATCCTGTCCAGCGGCGGAGCCTTAATCGAGCTGATTGCCGATGCCGTCACCCTAATATTACCGGCCAGTGACGCCGAGATTTTGCTTGCGCTTGAAAAGCTAAAAATATCACATTTGCTCAACGGCTTCAGAGGCAGTGCGGCCGTGAACAAACATAAACTCACCGAAACAATCCAGCGGTTGGCAAACTATGTAAAAGCGAACAAAAACCGCATAGCGGAAATTGAGATTAATCCGCTGTTTGTGTTTACCGATGATGTTTATGTCGTCGATGTGCTCATGCAATTGCGCCGTCATGCAGTTGACAAGGCGATTAGCGCATGACAAACGGATTGGCCATGGGCTCATCGGAGGTGTTCATCCAGATGGTCTTGGGCCGAGTGTAGTCATACATGGCCTGAAAGCCGCTTTCCCGGCCATAGCCTGATCCTTTGAAGCCGCCGAATTCGGCAATGGGTGAGACAACACGGTAAGTGTTCACCCATACAATACCGGCGCGTACCGCTTTGGCAACTCTTATTGAGCGGGCACTATCTTTGGTGAAGATACCGGCTGCCAGGCCGTGCTTGGTATCGTTGGCAAGTCTGATCACTTCATCCTCATCTTTAAACCGGATGACACTTAAGACGGGGCCGAACAGCTCGGTATCAATAATTCTAAGATTCTGCCCCGGACAATCAATAATGGTCGGCTCATAGTACAGGCCATCCCCCATATTCTCCGGACGTTTGCCCCCATGAAGCAGTTTGCCGCCTTGTGTTTGTGCAAAGGCGACTTCACGCTCAATGTTGTCCAGCTGGCTGGTCGTACACAGCGGCCCCATTTGCGTTTCTTCAGCCAGCGGRTCRCNGATCCTGATCTGGCTAGATCAGATCAAGAAGCACCCGCTGGCAGAGCAAGGCGTCAGCCTCTTGTTCGATGGTGACGACTCAGGCCGGAGCGGTGCGCGCAAGGCAGCGGCCAAGTTGGCCGCCGCTGGCATCCCCGTGCGTATCGGGTCGATGCCCGAAGGAAGGGACGTAGGCGATGTGCTGCGAGAAGCGGGCGGGCGGGAAAAACTCCACGCGATCATTGAAGCCGCGCAACCCTATGAAACAAAGCAAACGTCCGAGGCGGTGGCCGATAAGCCTTCTTTTCTTTCATCCTCTCTAAGAGTTACCCTTCTGGATGAAAGAAACGAAGGGTTTTGCCAGTAGGCATACGGGCTCCCCCGACTCTTCAATTGGCGACGGCATAGCTGCCCCTGATCCGTGAGGGACTTGAGCACATCCTGGAGCAGCGACTTGCTGAATCCTCGCTTCTTTGCATCGGGCTCCAAATCCTTTTCTTTCACGTAATGCTCTTCAGCTACGTCACCGGCTTCCGGATTTACGCCCGGCGGTGGTTTGGGAATACGCGACAGGACAAACGTTACACAGTCTTGTC
>LXTK01000198.1 GCA_001643475.1 Proteobacteria bacterium SPGG2
CATTCGCCCGCGGTTTCTGACCGACGTTCACAAGATCGACATCTCGACCACGTTCCTGGGACACGAACTCACCCACCCTATCTTCATCGACCCAGCCGGCGGCAAGAACTGCTTCTATCCCAAGGGCGAAGAAGAGGTCGCCAAAGCCGCGTCCGAAACCGGCACGATGATGTTCATCAACGGCGGCATCGATGGCTTGATCAACTCGGGGAACGGGCCGAAGAACTGGTGGCAATACACCACGGGCGGGCAGTTCCGTACCAAAAACTCCATGGCCAACTTCGTCGAAAGGCTTGAGGACATGGGGGCCACCGGCATCTGCTTTACCGTCGACAACATGTACGTGTCGCACCGCGAACGAAGCATCCGGAACAAGTTTGTACGCCGCTGGTGCGATGTGGGCGTGCCGCGGGACGATCAAGGCGCCTTGATCCACGACCCCAACGACAGGACGTGGAAAACAGGCGAGTACCCGTCGCGGCCTTTTCCCTTGCCGACTTGGGAAACGGTACGTGAGATTCGCGAAATGACGGATTTGCAACTGGTTCTCAAGGGGCTGATGATTGGCGAGGATGTCGAAAAAGCGKYSAGTAAGAAAGCGGGAACTGGAAAAGACAAACAGGAGGACAAGTAATGGGTCAGAAAGCAATTCCCACGGGGTTGCGTCTGGGAATTATTCATGACTGGACTGCCAAATGGTACTCCGGCACTAAATCCTATGCAGATAACTTGAACTCTGATCTGGAGCTACGCCGCTTCATAAAGAAGAAGCTAATAAACGCCGCGGTAAGCAAGGTGGTTATCCAGAGACCAGCGCAGAGTGTAAACGTGACCATACATACAGCACGGCCTGGTATCGTCATTGGTAAAAAGGGCGAAGACATCGAGAAGCTTCGCAAGCAATTGACAACCTTAGCGGGGAAACCCGTGCAGTTGTCGGTGCAGGAGATTCGTAAACCTGAGCTAGATGCCCAACTGGTGGCAGAAAGCGTCTGTCAGCAATTGGAGAAACGGATTATGTTCCGGCGGGCCATGCGGCGGGCGGTTACGAACGCAATGCGTTTGCGGGCCCAAGGGATTAAGGTCATGGTAGCAGGGCGATTAAACGGAGCGGAAATCGCTCGTACTCAATGGTATCGTGAGGGGCGCGTCCCACTACATACGTTGCGGGCCGACATTGATTACGGGTTTGCTGAGGCCCACACCACCTACGGGGTAATAGGTGTAAAGGTATGGATATTCAAGGGCGAAATCTTTGATCGTGCACAGGAGGTCGAGGACGAGCCAGGCAAGAAGGCAAGCACCCAGTAGAAAGGTATGTTACAACCAAAAAAAACCAAATACCGCAAACAACACAAAGGTCGCAACCGCGGCTTGGCGATGTGTGGTAACACGGTGAGCTTTGGTGAGTACGGTCTTAAAGCGACCACACGTGGGCGCCTAACGTCGCGTCAGATAGAGGCGGCTCGACGTGCGCTAACTCGCTACATCAAACGGAGCGTCCGTGTTAGGATACGTGTGTTCCCGGACAAGCCGGTGTYGAAGAAGCCGCTGGAAGTGCGCATGGGTAAAGGAAAAGGTAATCCGGAGTATTGGGTTGCCGTCGTAAAGCCGGGGACGGTGCTTTACGAGATGGAAGGAGTTGCTGAAGAGCAAGCACGCGAGGCGTTTCGACTAGCGGCTGCAAAGCTGTGTGTACGGACGACATTTGTCAGCAGGCAGATGGTATCATGAAGGCAAAAGACATCAGAGTTATGGATAGTGCAGCCAGAAAGAAGGAGTTGCACGAGTTGCTACGTGAACAGTTTAACCTTCGCATGCAGAATGCCACCGGTCAGATGGCGAACACCACTCGACTGCGACAAGTGCGTCACGATATTGCGCGTATTCGCACAGTTATGTCCGAGATTAAACGGGGAGGCGTAGAAGTATGACGGATAAAACCAAGTCTGCCCGCTCGATTAGTGGTCGTGTTGTTAGCGACAGCATGGATAAGACTATTACGGTTGCCATAGAGCGCAAAATCCGGCACCCGCTGTATCAGAAATACATTAAGCGTAGAACAAAACTGCATGCCCATGACGAAAAGAACGAATGTAACAAGGGTGATCTTGTATTGATCGAGGAATGCCGACCGCTATCAAAGACTAAGAGCTGGCGCCTGATAAAGGTGATGGAAAAATCAGCTGACATATAGGTCGTTGTTTCGTAGGTGAGCCACGTTCAAGCGAGCCATACAAGTCCTCTATTGAGGGCTGACTTTTGGAGTCCAGGCGATGATTCAGATGCAGAGCGTGTTGTTGGTTGCCGACAACAGCGGTGCAAAAAAGGTGAAGTGTATTAAGGTGCTAGGTGGTTCCAAGCGTCGCTATGCCGATATTGGTGACGTGGTAAAGGTTAGTATAAAGGAAGCTATACCAAGGGGACGCGTTAAGAAGGGCGACATTTATGCCGCCGTTATCGTACGTTCGCGCAAAGGAGTTCGCCGGGGCGATGGTTCGGTAATTCGCTTTGATAAGAATGCTGCTGTTTTATTGACTCCACAGTTGCAGCCGGTCGGTACACGCATCTTTGGACCGGTAACGCGCGAGTTACGTACACAGAAGTTCATGAAAATAATTTCTCTAGCTCCCGAAGTACTTTAGGGGAGAGAACTATGCGAAAGATAAAGAAGGGCGATCAGGTCGTCGTTAGAGCCGGAAAGGAAAAGGGTAAGCAGGGCACAGTTCTGCGGGTCTTGCCGAATGATCGTGTGCTTGTAGAGAACATAAATATTGTCAAAAGGCACACTCGACCGAATCCCAATAAAGGTGTTACGGGTGGGATTGTGGATAAGGAAGCTCCTATTCACATTTCTAACGTTGCTCTTTATAACCCTGGCGTAGGAAACGGCGAGCGCGTGGGTATAAAGTTCCTTGAAGATGGGAGAAAGGTGCGCTATTTCAAGGGCAGCGGCGAGGTAGCGGACATTTAGGTATTTGTGATGGCAAGACTGCAGGATTATTACGAAACCACGATTGTACCTGAGTTACAAAAGAAATTGGGGTACAAGAATGTGATGCAAGTGCCACGTATAACCAAGATTACCTTGAACATGGGAGTCGGTGAGGCGCTGACTGACAAGAAGGCTATGGAGCGCGCGCTAGCGGATATGGAAAAGATCAGTGGCCAGAAACCCGTAGCAGTGGCGGCACGAAAATCCGTTGCTAACTTCAAGGTGCGCGCAGGTTGGTTGGTAGGTTGCAAGGTCACCTTACGCCGGATCCGTATGTACGAATTTTTGGATCGACTAGTACAAATAGCTATTCCACGTATCCGCGACTTTCGTGGATTATCGCAACGCGCGTTTGATGGGCGTGGTAACTATTCTTTAGGAGTTCGCGAACAGATCATGTTTCCGGAGATTGATTACGACAACATTGATGCCATCCGTGGTATGGATATTACCATTACCACCAGTGCGCGTACTGATGATGAAGCACGTGCCCTGCTCACTGCCTTCAATCTTCCGATCAGGAGTAACTAGCGGATGGCCAAGAAATCCATGATTGCGCGTGACAAGAAGCGGGCGATATTAATAGCCAAATATGCCCAGCGTCGTGCCGAGCTTCGAAGTAAGACAAAGAATATAGCGCTTTCAGAAGAAGAACGCATGAAAGCCCAGATGGCGCTTCAAAAGCTCCCTCGAGATTCTAGTGCTGCGCGTGGACGCAATCGTTGTCGGCTCACCGGACGGCCGCGCGGATGCTATAGGAAATTCGGATTAGCTCGGAGTAAGCTGCGTGAGTTGATGATGCGCGGTGAAGTGCCGGGCGTTACGAAGGCGAGTTGGTAGAGGCTAAGTACTTAATGATTTGAGGCGTACAGACATGATGACTGACCCAATAGCAGATATGCTTACTCGCATCCGTAACGCACAGCGTGGGGAAAAAGTTAGTGTATTAATTCCTGCCTCAAGAACTAAGAGAGCGATCATACAGGTTCTGCAAGATGAAGGTTATGTCGAGCGTTGTGCCGAGCAGAGTGTCGACGGCAAACCGGTGTTTGAGGTCTTTCTTAAGTATTACGCGGGTCAGCCGGTAATTGAGAATATACAACGAGTCAGTACTCCGGGACGTCGTCAGTATAAGGGTTGCGATGAGTTACCCAGGGTGTCTGGTGGGCTCGGCGTTGCGATTGTCTCGACGTCAAAGGGGATCATGTCTGACCGCGCAGCACGTAAATCGGGCGTTGGTGGCGAAGTATTGTGCATTGTTTCGTGAGTAAGTGGGTAGATGTCTAGGATAGCAAAAGAGCCAGTTGCCATACCGAACGGTGTTGATGTCGCTCTGAACGACAATATGGTGAGCGTCAAGGGTCCGAAGGGTCAGTTACAGCTTAACGTGCACCCCTTAGTGAAGGTGTCTCGTGATGACGGGAAACTGTCTTTTGAAGCTGGAGCAGCTACGAAACTGGCTCGGGCGCTCTCCGGTACGATGCGTTCACTGGTCAATAATATGGTTACAGGTGTGAGCCAGGGATTCGAAAAGAAGCTGACCATCGTCAGGGTCGGCTATCGTGCCTCAGTTCAGGGTAGCAATTTGAACATGTTGGCAGGTTTCTCGCATCCGATCGCTTATACGATACCGCAGGGAATCTCTATCGAGACCCCTAGCCAAACGGAAATCGTGGTTAAAGGTGTTGACAAACAGAAAGTTGGGCAGGTAGCGGCGGAGATTCGTGCGTTTCGCCCGCCGGAACCCTACAAGGGCAAAGGTATTAGATACACTGATGAACATATTGCTCGCAAAGAGGCGAAGAAGAAGTAAAGGTGCAAGCGCATGGATAAACTCAAACGACGTCGTCGTCGCGCACAAAAAATACGCCATCACATAGCCAGTTTGCAGACACAGCGACTATGCGTGCACCGTACGCCGAGGCACATCTATGCGCAAATCATCGATGCCAGTGGGGCAAAAGTTTTGGCGAGCGCCTCGACATTGGAAGCTGAAACTCGTAAAGCACTGAAAAACGGCGGCAATATAGTGGCCGCTGATGTAATTGGTAAGCGTATTGCCGAAAGGGCAAAGCAAGCTGGAATTACCAAGGTCGTGTTTGACCGTTCCGGGTTTAAGTATCACGGGCGCGTTAAGGCGCTGGCGGAAGCCGCACGCAAAGGCGGCCTAGAACTCTAGGGAGAAAAAATGGCTGATCGTGAAGTTGCTGGTCGCACCGATAATCTGCAGGAGAAGCTAATCGGTATTAAACGTGTCGCTAAGGTTGTTAAGGGCGGCAGATTGTTTGGTTTCTCAGCGCTCGCCGTCGTCGGTGATGGGGACGGGAGTGTCGGCATGGGGCGTGGTAAGGCGCGAGAAGTACCTATCGCGGTACAGAAAGCGATGGAAAACGCACGTCGTAATATAGTAAAGGTTACGCTCAACGGTCCGACGCTGCATCATTCGGTTGTCGCTCGGTACGGTGCTGTTAAAGTGGTCATGAAGCCAGCCTCACAGGGAACAGGCATAATCGCCGGCGGCGCTATGCGGGCGGTTTTCGAAGTAGTGGGTGTGCAGGATGTTTTAGCCAAATGTATCGGTTCGCGAAATGCGGTCAATGTAGTGCGCGCCACCGTCAATGGTTTGCGATCCACGCACAGTCCCGCCGAAGTTGCTGCCAAACGGGGCAAGACGGTTGCGGAAATAACAGATCAAACGAAGTAATCATGGCATCCAAGAAACTCAAAGTTACATTGCTACGTAGTCCGATCGGAACAGGACGGCGACATCTGGCTTGCGTTCGGGGTCTCGGCTTGCGTCGCATACGTCACGAAGTGGTGTTAGAGGATACGCCGGCTGTGCGCGGAATGATCCGCAAGGTATCCTATCTTCTTAAATGGGAAGAGCTGTCGTGATGCGTCTTAATACCATCAAGCCGGCACCGGGGGCAAAGACAGCGCCGAAGCGTGTGGGCCGGGGTATCGGGTCGGGACTCGGAAAAACATCCACCCGCGGGCACAAGGGCCAGAAGTCGCGTGCGGGCAGTACAAAGAAAGTGGGATTTGAAGGTGGACAAATGCCGCTTCAACGGCGTCTGCCAAAGCGCGGCTTTGTGTCGCCAATGAGGGATGATGTGGCACAAGTGCGGCTGCATGAGTTAAATAAGATCGATGCGGATCCGATTGACCTAGCGACGCTTAAGAGTGCGAATGTTGTTCCGAGAAAGGCGAAGCGAGCTAAAGTGATTCTCTCCGGTAAACTCGAAAAAGCGGTAAACCTCAAGGGCGTCACCGCCACGAAAGGTGCTGCTGGCGAGATCCAAAAAGCGGGCGGTAAGGTCGAAGCCTGATGGCGAGATACACCACGCGTGACGCAACCGGGCTGAGTGGCCTAGGAAAGCTGACGGAACTTAGGCAGCGCATCTTATTCGTGCTAGGGGCGCTCGTCATCTATCGCATTGGCACGTATATCCCGGTTCCCGGAATCAATGCAGAGGCATTGGCCGAGTTATTCAGCGGTACACGCAGTTCAATCGTTGGTCTGTTTAATATGTTCTCAGGCGGTGCCTTGGAACGCTTCTCGGTATTTGCCCTCGGGATTATGCCGTACATTTCAGCGTCCATCATTATGCAGTTAATGACGGCAGTTGTGCCGAAGTTGGAACAACTAAAGAAAGAAGGCGAGGCGGGACGTCGAAAGATCACCCAGTACACGAGACGCTTTACCGTCGTACTCGCGGCGTTCCAAGCGTTAGGAATCTCGGTGGCGTTAGAGAGCCAACAAGTTGCGGGAGGAATCCCAGTAGTAATCGAAGCGGGTATTGGATTTAAGTTGGTGACCGTTATAACGCTGGTGACAGGCACGATGTTTTTGGTGTGGCTTGGTGAGCAGATTACAGAGCGTGGTATTGGTAATGGGATCTCTCTTCTTATCTTCGCGGGTATCGTGGCAGGCCTACCGCAGGCCATCGCGCAGACACTCGAGTTAGTCGGACGTGGTACCTTTGACCCATTATTTGCGATCTTGCTCTTCATAGTGATAATCGCGGTTACCGCATTCGTAGTGCTGGTGGAGCGTGGTCAGCGACGAATTACTGTCAACTACGCGAAGCGCCAGCATGGCCGTCGGCTAATGGCCGGCCAAACGAGCCACCTGCCACTAAAGGTAAATATGGCTGGCGTAATACCACCGATCTTCGCCTCAAGCATCATTTTGTTTCCTGCTACCGTTGGCACGTGGTTCGGTGGTGCGCAAGGGATGCAGTGGTTGCAAGATATCGCGACCACCTTGTCGCCCGGCAATCTGATTTACGTTCTCTTGTATGCGGGAGCGATTATATTTTTCTGCTTCTTTTATACAGCGATTATGTTCAATCCCAAAGAGACAGCAGATAATCTCAAGAAGTCAGGCGCTTTTGTTCCTGGAATTCGACCGGGTGATCAAACAGCACGTTATATCGATGGCGTTATGTCGCGACTTACACTGGCAGGTGCGATTTATGTGACACTGGTATGTCTGTTGCCGGAATTCATGATAGTAAAATGGAATGTGCCGTTTTACTTTGGTGGCACATCGTTGTTGATCATTGTTGTAGTCTGTATGGATTTTATTGCCCAGGTGCAAGCGCATTTGATGTCGCATCAATATGAGAGTCTTTTGAAGAAAGCCAATCTTACCGGTGGCGGTATGGGGCTACCGCGCTAATGTGCGGGGAGCCAATACTGGAGGAAGGGAGGTAGATGATGAAAGTTAGGGCTTCTGTGAAAAAACTATGTCGCAATTGTAAGTTGGTAAGGCGCAAACGGGTTGTGCGTATTATCTGCTCGGACCCAACCCACAAGCAGCGGCAGGGGTAGAGGCCTGTGAACAGGAAGTGTTTGATTTGTAATATCTTGGGGGCTAGAATTCCCCCTTTTTCGACGGGTCACTAGGGATTTCGAAAGATGGCACGAATAGCGGGCATTAACATCCCAGTTCATAAGCATGTAGAGCTCGCCCTGACCTCGATTTATGGAGTCGGGCGCTCACGCTCACGCCTGATCTGCAAGAATGCTGACATTGCGACATCAACCAAGGTCAAAGACTTGACAGAAGCCGAAGTCCAGAGCATTCGTGGCGAGGTTGGCAAACACGTGCTCGAGGGCGACCTGAGACGCGAGGTCGCCATGAATATCAAACGGTTGATGGACCTGGGCATGTATCGTGGTATACGTCACCGACGAGGGCTGCCAGTACGTGGGCAGCGTACGCAAACCAACGCCCGTACGCGCAAAGGTCCGCGTCGGGCCATTAGCAGAAAACAAGCGAGTTCATCCTAATGGCCGTAACCAAGACAGCTAGCAAAGCCAGGAAACGCGTTAAGAAAAATGTGGCAGAGGGGGTCGCTCATGTTCATGCGTCGTTCAATAACACGATAATCAGCATTAGCGATCGGCAAGGTAATGTATTAGCGTGGGCGACATCTGGCGGTTCGGGTTTTCGGGGCTCGCGCAAGAGTACGCCTTTTGCCGCCCAGGTAGCAGCCAGGAAGGCCGGAGAAGCAGCTAAGGAATTCGGTGTGAACGTGCTCGAGATTAGAGTTAAGGGGCCGGGCCCAGGGCGCGAATCGGCAGTGCGAGCCCTCAATTCTTTGGGGTTCGAGATTAGTAACATCGTCGATGTAACGCCGATTCCCCACAATGGGTGCCGTCCAGCGAAGCGGCGTCGCGTATAGTGGCACAGGAGAGCTAATGGCGCGTTATACAGATGCAAAATGCCGTCTTTGTAGGCGTGAGGGCGGAAAGTTGTTTCTCAAGGGGGAGAAGTGTTTTACTGACAAATGTCCGGTTGAGAAGCGTACCTACCCACCTGGGCAGCATGCACGGCGCCGATCGCGAATCTCGGATTACGGGCGTCAGTTGCGCGAGAAACAAAAGCTACGTCGAATTTACGGTATCATGGAACGGCAGTTTGCCAACTATTATGTTGAGGCTGCTAGGCGCAGGGGTTCGACTGGTGAGAATCTTTTGATGTTGTTGGAGTCTCGCCTGGAGAACGTGGTTTATCGAATGGGATTCGGCGTTTCGCGCTCTGAGGCTAGACAACTTGTGAGACACCATGCGATTTTGGTTAACGATAAGCGCGTCAATATTCCTTCCTATCAGTTAAAGCCCAATGACGTTGTTGCAGTGGCTGCCAAGGCACAGGAACAGTTGCGAATAAAGGCAGCATTGGAAGCAACCGAACAGCGCGGTTTTCCAGAGTGGACCGACGTGGATCCAAAGGCCTTCAAAGGCGTTTTCAAGGCAGCACCAGACCGTAGTGAACTCCCATCGGAAATCAATGAAAGTCTGGTGGTGGCGCTTTACTCCAAATAACCGATTAGCATCAAGCGAGGACAGACTATGCAGAGTACTGCAACCGAGTTTCTGAAGCCCCGTCTTGTAGATATGCAAGTGTTAGGCCCGACACATGCCAAGATTACTCTTGAACCTCTCGAGCGCGGATTCGGGCATACTTTAGGAAACGCTTTACGTCGAATTCTGCTTTCATCGATGCCGGGTTCGGCAATCACCGAGGTAAAGATCGACGGCGTTTTGCACGAATACTCGACGCTTGAGGGCGTTCAGGAAGACGTCCTCGAGATTCTGTTGAACCTCAAGTCGCTCGGATTACGTATGCACGGGCGCGAAGAGGCCACTCTGACGTTGAATAAGAAAGGGCTAGGCACGGTAACCGCTAGCGACATCACTCTAGATCACGATATTGAAATCGTAGATCCCAATCATCATATCGCCACACTTACCAAGGGCGGGTCGCTCGACATGGAACTAAAGGTAACTCGTGGCAGGGGTTACCAGCCGGTTTCGGCTCGGAACAGCGAGGAAGAAAGTCACGAAATCGGTGTTATGCAACTCGATGCTTCTTATAGCCCGATCCGTCGCGTTTCCTATACGGTGGAGAACGCACGTGTTGAGCAACGTACTGACTTAGATAAGTTAATCCTGGATATCGAAACCAACGGATCCGTCGATCCGGAGGAAGCCGTACGTCGTGCCGCGAACATTCTACAGGATCAGATCTCTATCTTCGTCGACCTGAAGAGTCCTTCCACTGAAGAGGAGAAAAAGAAAGAGCCTGAGATGGATCCACTACTGCTGCGACCGGTGGACGATCTTGAGCTTACGGTTCGATCTGCCAATTGCTTGAAGGCAGAGAACATCTTTTTTATTGGTGATCTGATACAACGCACGGAATTCGAGCTGTTGAAAACGCCGAACTTGGGGAAGAAATCTCTGACTGAAATCAAGGATGTGCTGGCCCAGCACGAACTCTCCCTCGGCATGAAGCTAGAAGATTGGCCGCCAGCTTCACTCCAAGACAAAACAACGGAACCGGAAACGGTCTGATAGAATCGAAGTTAATAGCATGCGACACCAGAAGAGCGGGCGAAAACTACACCGGACCAGTGCTCATCGGGAGGCAATGTTCAGGAACATGGCCACGTCGCTGTTTCGTCACGAACAAATAAGGACCACATTGCCGAAAGCTAAGGAATTGAGACGTGTGGCAGAACCTTTGATCACTCTTAGCAAGGGTGATAGCGTGTCGAATCGACGGCTCGCATTTTCGCGGTTACGTGATAGAGAGGTTGTCGGCAAGCTCTTTAACGATCTTGGGATACGGTTTAAGGATCGTCCTGGCGGTTATTTGCGGATCCTGAAATCAGGCTATCGGAACGGTGACAATGCACCTATGGCCCTCGTTCAGCTTGTTGATGGGCGCGCGCCGACGGCAGCAGGGATACCGACGGAAGAAACTAAGGCCAAAACATCAAAGGCCAAGAGCAAGTCGGCGCTAAAGGCTAAGCCAAAAAAACAGACGAAGACGGCAAAGGCCAAGACAACGACGAAGGCGTCGTCGACTAAGAAGAAGGTAACAAAGTCCAAGGCCAAGAAAACAACCAAGAAGACGACGAAGAAAAAGATAAAGAATTAATAGCTTGTTATGGGAAAAAGCCGGATCGAATCCGGCTTTTTCGTTTTGGGTTAGACGAGTGGCGGATAGTTCATGATCATCTTGTTTACAGACTTTGGTCTCGAAGATCCATATGTTGGTCAGCTGCACGGAGTATTGGCGCAGCATGCACCTGGTGTGCCCATCGTCGACCTGTTCCACAGTGTGCCTAGTTTTGACATTCAGGCCGCGGCTTATCTACTACCGGCTTATACCCGCGATTTCCCTCGTGGTAGCGTCTTTTTGTGTGTGGTTGATCCTGGTGTTGGGACGGACCGCCAAGCTTTGATGATCGAAATGGACGATCGATGGTATGTCGGCCCAGACAACGGCCTCTTTAGCATTCTTGCTCGCCGTTCGTCATCCTGCAAATGTCATGCAATAAACTGGCGGCCGCCTCGGCTATCATCCAGTTTTCATGGCCGTGATCTGTTTGCGCCAGTGGCGGCAATGTTGGCGCTCGGTGAGCGACCGGATGCTGAACCAACAGAGCTGACATCACCACAAGGACCCAAGTGGCCTGATGATCTAACGAGAGTCTTGTATGTCGATCATTATGGCAACGTGATCACTGGCATGAGGGCGTCACAATTGTCTCAAAGTGCAGCTGTCGGAGTCGGCGACCGCAAGATTATCCACGCGCGTGTCTTTGGCGATACGACGAGAGGTACGATATTTTGGTACGAAAATGCCAACGGCCTGGTGGAAATCACAAAAAACCAGGGGAACGCAAATCAAGAGCTGCGTTTAGAACTCGGTGCCGAAATCGAGATTGTGTAGTTTAAGTATTTATTCATACCGCTTCGAGTCGGAAGCTGGGACGGCGGGTAAGGATCGGGCCTAAGTATTGCCCAGTATAAGAACTGGAGACCGTTGCTACTTGTTCTGGCGTCCCTGCCGCGACCATCGTACCGCCGGCGTCACCGCCCTCGGGACCTAGGTCAATAATCCAGTCTGCTGTTTTGATCACTTCCATGTTGTGTTCGATTACGATTACCGTGTTGCCGTGATCCCGTAGCCGATGCAATACCTGGAGCAACTGTTTGATGTCATGAAAGTGTAGGCCGGTTGTGGGTTCATCCAAGATGTACAGAGTGCGCCCTGTGTCGCGCTTCGAAAGCTCACGCGCAAGCTTTATTCGCTGAGCTTCGCCACCCGACAAAGTTGTCGCGCTCTGTCCAAGTGTGATGTAAGACAGCCCAACATCTATGAGGGTATCAAGCTTTCGCTTAAGGACCGGAATCGCATCAAAGAACTCAGTCGCCTCTTCGACAGTCATGTTCAGTATTTCTTGGATGTTTTTACCCTTATAGCGGACTTCCAGTGTCTCCCGGTTGTAACGCTTGCCCTTACACACATCGCAAGACACGTAGATATCGGGCAGAAAATGCATCTCTACTTTAATCAAACCATCACCTTGGCAGGCTTGGCAACGGCCGCCGCGCACGTTAAACGAGAAACGCCCAGGGCTGTAACCGCGTGACCGTGACTCGGGAGTCGCCGCAAAAAGCTCGCGTATAGGGGTAAAGAGACCGGTGTAAGTTGCAGGATTGGAACGCGGTGTGCGCCCGATCGGGCTCTGATTTATGTCTACGACTTTGTCGACCTGCTCCAGCCCTTCGATACCTTCACAGGGCATAGGTTCGACATTGCTGCCGTAGAGGTACCTGGCAGTAAATGCGTATAGCGTGTCGTTGATCAGGGTTGATTTTCCAGAACCAGAGACACCGGTTACACATGTGAATAGGCCGACCGGTATCGCTACATCGATTGCTTTTAGATTGTTGCCGCGCGCCTGGCGCACAATGATCTGGGAGTTCGGATCGGGGGGTGTTCGAGAAACGGGGATTTCAATCTCCTGTTGGCGACTAAGGTACTGCCCAGTGATTGAGCCAGGGGTTCTGATGAGATCCTCTGGTGTACCTTGGGCTACGATATGGCCACCGTGAACACCCGCGCCTGGGCCTATATCGAGAATAAAATCAGCAGCTCGAATCGCCTCCTCGTCGTGTTCAACGACGATAACCGTGTTACCTAAGTCCCTCAACCTATGCAATGTCTTTAGGAGCCTGGCATTGTCCCGCTGGTGTAGCCCGATCGAAGGTTCGTCTAACACATACATCACCCCAACGAGCCCTGCACCAATCTGAGAGGCGAGTCGAATACGTTGTGCTTCGCCACCAGCAAGAGTTTCAGCCGAGCGTGACAGATTCATATAGTCAAGCCCGACATTGACTAGAAATCCGAGACGATTCTGTACTTCCTTAATGATTTTTGCAGAGATCTCTGCGCGTTTGCCTTCTAGTCTTAGGTTAGCGAAAAAATCGCGCGCGACACCGACCGGCATCCGCGTTACCTCATGCAGCGGTTTATTGTCGATGAATACATTGCGTGCCTCAATACGGAGACGGCTACCACCACATCCTTCGCACGGTTGTTGACTTATGTGTTTGGCGATCTCCTCCCGTACCGAAAGCGACTGGGTGGTTTGATAGCGCCGCTCCATGTTTGGAATGACGCCCTCAAACGGGTGTTTGCGGCGATACTTGAGGCCACGATCATTCGCATAGGTAAAAGTGATGGATTCGTCGCCACTACCGTAGAGAATAACATCGCGGACCCGCTTGGGTAGCTTTTCAAAGGGTTGATCAAGTTTAAACTTGTAGTGTCTAGCGAGCGATTCCAACATTTGAAAATAAAAGTCATTGCGGCGGTCCCAGCCTCTTATGGCACCGCCAGGTAGGCTCAAAGTCTTATCCTTGACAACTCGATTAGGATCGAAGAATTCTTTGGCACCTAATCCATCACAGACCGGGCAAGCACCGGCTGGGTTGTTAAAGGAAAACAGACGGGGCTCTAGTTCCGAGAGACTATAGCCGCAGTGTGAGCACGCGTAGCGCGCCGAGAATACTTGTTCCTGTGATTCCCGTTCGTCGTCAGGTGTGGTGCAAACTATTGCCAGTCCATTGGCGAGGTTCAAGGCAGTTTCGAAAGATTCTGCTAACCGTTGCTCCTGGCCCGGTCGAACAACGAGGCGATCAACAACCGCTTCGATCGTGTGTTTGTAATACCGCTTTAATTTCGGTGCCTCATCCAGATTCATCACCCTACCATCGATACGGGCACGAATGTATCCTTGCACCCGCAGTCCCTCGAGGACGTGTTCATGCTCTCCTTTGCGGTCTTGAATCAAAGGTGCGAGCAGCATAACGCGCGTGTCCTCGGGATAGGCCATCACATAATCGACCATTTGGCTCACGGTTTGTGCCTCCAGGGTGACGCTATGTTCTGGGCAGCGTGGTTCTCCCACGCGTGCATACAGTAAGCGCAAGTAATCGTAAATCTCGGTGACGGTGCCGACAGTGGATCGTGGGTTGTGGGATGTCGACTTCTGTTCAATTGAGATGGCAGGTGAGAGACCGTCAATGGAGTCGACATCAGGTTTTTCCATAAGTGAAAGGAATTGGCGCGCATAGGCGGATAAAGACTCTACATAGCGTCGCTGACCCTCGGCATACAGGGTGTCGAAGGCCAATGAGGATTTACCGGAACCTGACAGGCCGGTAATTACCGTCAGCTGATCCCGCGGCAGGTCAACATCGATATTCTGTAGATTGTGTGTTCGAGCGCCGCGGATTCGGATCGTGTCCATGCGTGTTTCTGACTTTTGGCTAACCTGTTACTATACGATGTCTTTGATCCCTCAATCAAAGCCTATTCCGAATCAATAAAAAACAGAGCATCACAGCCCGTTAGGCATACATTTCCAGAGAGTGCGATTTAAATCCCAGCCCCTGAACCCCGTCGAACGGCGCGCGCTTAGCGGCCTGGCCACCATTTTTGGTCTACGGATGTTGGGGCTCTTCCTGATCCTACCGGTGTTTGCGCTGTATGCTGAGGACTTAAGCGGGTACACCGCTTTTCTAGCGGGGTTGGCGCTTGGAATCTACGGGCTAACACAAGCGATCTTTCAGATCCCTTTTGGTCTTTTGTCGGATAAGGTCGGTCGAAAACCCGTGATTGTGGCAGGGCTCATCTTATTTGGTATCGGTAGTGTCATGGCAGCCATGGCGGACTCGATGGTTGGTGTCATCATTGGCCGAGCGCTGCAAGGGACAGGGGCTATCGCGGCCGCGGTACTTGCGCTGGTGGCTGACCTTACCCGAGACGAGCAGCGCACAAAAGCGATGTTCATAATCGGCGTGACTATTGGCGCATCGTTTATTATGGCCATACTCCTTGGCCCAGTGCTCGAACGGTTCGTTGGTGTCCGGGGCATTTTTTGGTTAACGGCAGTCCTTGCGGCTATGGCTATCGGTGTACTGTTAGTGTGGGTGCCGACACCCGTGCGCAGCATACATCATATGGATACACAACCCATGCCTACGCAGTTCGCACGGGTGCTTGGCAATCTTCAATTGTTGCAGTTCGATATAGGCGTGTTTGTCTTACATTGTGTATTGACCGCGTTATTTGTGGTAGTGCCGTTTACGTTGGTAGAGAAAGTGGGTTTGCCCTTGGACCATCATTGGCAGATGTATCTGCCAGTTATATTGCTATCCACAGCCATCGTGTTGCCGGCGATAGTTTTAGCAGAGCGAAACCGTCGCATTCGGCAACTGCTGGCAGGCGCCGTATTGATTTTGGCTGTGTCTCAGCTTGTACTCTTCCAAAGTCAACTTTCGTTTCTAAAAGTAGCCTTCGCATTGTTTCTTTTCTTTGCAGCGTTCAATGTTCTAGAGGCAATGCTACCTTCCTTGATTTCGAAAGCCGCGCCGGTCAACTACAAAGGCACGGCGATCGGCGTGTACAGTACCTTTCAGTTCATGGGCGCATTCGTCGGCGGTGCACTGGGAGGGTGGTTATACGGACAATTCGATGCGGTGGGCGTCTGTGTTTTTACGTTTGCAATCCTAATATTCTGGTTCTTGGTTGCTTTAAAAATACAAGAGCCGGAACATGTTACAACCCGACTCGTGCGGGTCGGGTGGCAGCAGCCAGCTAGGGCGCAGGAACTGGCACATGAGCTGGGTAGTATAGATGGTGTAACCGAAGCTGTGGTTATTGCCGAAGAAGGTGTTGCATATCTAAAGGTAGACGTAACCGTCCTCGATGAAGAGGCCTTGAACAAATTCGGTTATCCTCCAGATGCCGTATAAGCCCGCAAAATGCGGTTATTGCGTCCGTCCATTGAGCCATAGATAGAATCTGGCTAAGATAGCCTATCCACCACTGTCACGGATCGAACATTCGTGGCGCGCATTAATGGAGAACAAACCATGGCTCGAGGCCTAAACAAAGTTATGCTGATTGGACATCTTGGGAAGGACCCAGACGTACGTTACTCCGCTAGCGGGCAAGCCGTTGCTAACATTACGCTCGCTACTTCGGAATCATGGAAGGACAAGAACACTGGTGATAAACAGGAACGAACCGAATGGCATCGGGTTGTGTTCTTCGGTCGGCTTGCCGAGATTGCTGGTGAATATTTGAAAAAGGGAATGCAGATTTATGTGGGTGGACGACTGCAAACACGCAAGTGGCAAGATAAAGAAGGTAGTGATCGCTATACCACGGAGATCGTAGCCGCAGACATGCAGATGCTGGGTTCACGTAGTGGCGCCGGTGCCCCTGACGACGTCGGCCAAGAGACCGCCGATGAGTCGGAAGGTGGACGAGGTGGGCCAGAAGGTGGGCGCGCGGCTAGTGCTAAGACCGCAGACGTGGTGGAGGAGTTTGACGACGATATACCGTTCTAGTCACACCTATATTCGGCGCCTATGCTTTATTAATACGTCCCCTGCAACCGCAGGAACCAGCCCTTGACCGAGTAATCGTTATTCGAGAACTCATCGTCAGAGAAGTCCGTGAAGTTATAACCCACCCCAATGCGTAGGTGATCGATGGGCCGCCACATGAATTCCAGCAACCAGCCCTGACGGCGGCCACTGTGTTTTTGGTCGAGGACGCGGTATTCCGCCCCGAGCTCAAAGGCCTTATAGAAATTGTAGTTCAAACGCTGGAGTGTGAGACTGGTTTCGGTCTCGATATCGACCCGCCCGGGGGCGGTTTCGACCCTATTTTTAAAGGCCTGTTTGCCCACCCACTCGAGATCGGGGGTGACCTGGTGCGACCACTCCACCGCTAACACCTCGGATTCGGCGATTAAATCATCGCTTTGGGCCTGGAACGCGGTGGGCCCATCTAAGAGCGTGGTATAGCGTGCCAACAGGTTAAAGTTATCGTTATCGACCGGTCGATAGGCGAGCCCGATACTGAGCTCATCGAATTCGGCCTCGGTGGCCCCCAAGGTAGTGTCACGGGTCAGGCTATAGCGCGCCGATCCCAGGATCTTGAGCGCCGGCGTCACCGCAACCTCGGCGTGATTGGTGGAGACGAACTGGTCGAGATCGCGGCCGCCGTCTTCGCGCCGGACCTCGTTGCGGGTCGAGAGCTTAAGCCCGCGGCCATTGTCATAACTGACCCCGAGGGCCAACGCAGAGCGGGTGGTCACGCTCGGGGTGGTATCGATCTCGCTGAATTCGGCCGACACCAAGACGCTTAAGCGGTCGGTGATGCCCCAATGCTTGCGCGCCCCGACCAAGGACTGGTTGGTCTCCTCGCCGTGACTGCGCCCCCACTGATACTCGGTATAGACGCTGGCGTCCGCGCCGAGCGCACTCTCGCTGCCGATGACGGTGGCGGTCGATCGACCCCGGGTGCGGTCATTGACCACGCGTTGGCTCACATAGGCCCGGTGTTGATCGAGGTCATAGACCAGCCCGACCTCGGCCGCCTCGCCATTGGTGCCGGTGGTGACGCTGGCCCTGAGCGCTAGCCGGTCACGCAGCCGGTAGTCGATCCCCAGCGTGGTCTGGTGATTATCGGCCCCCTCGAGGGTCTGTTGGTGTTCGACGAAGGCCGCCAGGGTCGCGGTCCAATCGATATCAAAGCGTGCCGCCACCGTGCTCGTATCGGTCTCGACATTGGCGCTATCGGTCGACAC
The DNA here is from genome assembly GCA_001643475.1 of Proteobacteria bacterium SPGG2. GTDB lineage: Bacteria > Pseudomonadota > Gammaproteobacteria > Acidiferrobacterales > SPGG2 > SPGG2. The sequence continues at coordinate 17,977 of LXTK01000198.1, forward strand.
CAGGTCTTGCACCTCGGCCGTCAGGCGCCAACCGGGGTGGGTGTATTGCCACTGCACCACCGTCTGGGTCGAGGCCACCGGTCCGCTTAGCGCTTCTTGGTGATCGCGACTGCCGCGTATCATCTGCGTGTCATTGAGGTGATAGCGGAAGTTCAGCCCTTGCTTCTCGGTGCCCGCCTCGGAGCCGGTGCCGTCAGCCGAGAAGCCGGCCTCCAAGCGCTTGACGTAGGCCCCGACCGCGAGCTTATCGGGCTTGCCGAACCACTCGCCGACATCGAGCTCGGCCGCGAGCTTATAGGCGTCGCCGGTCTGGGTGGCGCCCCCGGCGGCCGGGGTATAGCTAAAGCCGCCGTCGCTACTGATGAAGCCGGTGGCATCGGTGCCGCTGCTCTCGGCCACCTCGGCSACGATGCGACTATTCTTGCCGAAGCGGATCTCGGCATCGAGSGCCTTGAGCTCATAGTCGCCGCTCAGTTGCTCGTCYKTCACATAGGTGGTGCCGAGCGCGACGTGATCRCCGAGCTGTTGGCGCRCCCGCGCGCCGCTGGTGGTTTGCTCGAAGGCATCCARGCGGGYCTCATAGTTCACCTGGATGAAKACCGGGTTGCCGKSCARCAGGTTAGCGTCGATCAACTGGTTATCACGGTTGACACTGGCGATCGGGGCATTGAACAACAACCGCCCTGCTTCATACTTGATGGCGTAATCGATATTACGCTTTTGCGGGGTGCGGCTGAGCTCAAGGCCGGTGTCTTTGTCGCGCACCACCAGGCTGACTTGCTCGCTGCCCTCGATGACTTGACGCTGGCTCAAGTAATAGAGCGAGCCGCCGGTCGCGGTTAGCTCATCGCTGACGCTCGCCTGCTTGACCTCGGCGACAAACGCCTGGGCTTTTGTATGCGGTTGCCCGTAGGGGGTTTCCCCCAAGGACTCATAGGCCAGCTGGGCGCCGTAGAGGGTGCGCCGGTAGGCGGCGAGCTCGGTGTCGGACAGATTGATGGCGTAGTTGCCGATCAGCACGTGCAGCGCATCGCTATCGAGCGCCAGATAGAATTTGCCCTGGCTGTCGCTGTCGTAGACCAGGGTACTGTCATCGCCATAGACCGGGTAGAACTTGTCGGGATCGAGATTGGTCATGAGCCGGTCGTTCTCGGTCTCATCGAGGTCATCGAAGAGCTTATCGAACTCATTGGTGCCGCTGTCAAAGGCCGACGTAATCAGGTATTTGCCCTTGATGGTGCCCTTTAAGTAGTAGGCCACGCGGCCTTCCTTGCGGGTCTCGGACGCCTCCGCGGTGCTCTTGGCGCCGGACGCGCTGATCCGCTTCGTGCCAGATGGGGACTTCGCCGGGGCGGCGACGGTCACCTTCCGGGCCTGGGACCAGACCTCGGGAGCGAGCGGCGACACCGGCGTCGATGTCTCGGTGAACGGCGGCACGACGGCGTTCAGCACGGCGGCGGAGACCGCTTCGATCACGGTCAACCCAGTCAACGACGCTCCGGCGGTGGCGCTGCCGGGCGGCGCGCTGGGCTACACGGAGAACGACGGCGCGGTCGCGATCGACGGCACGGCGACGGTGGCGGACCCGGACTCGGGCGACTTTATCGGCGGCTCGCTGAGCGTGAGCTTCACGGCGAACGGGACCGTGAACGACCAGCTGGCGATCGAGAACCAGGGCACGGGCGCGGGGCAGATCGGCATCTCCGGGGGCGACGTGACCTTCGGGGGCGCGGTCATCGGCACCTTTGCCGGGGGCGTCAACGGCGCCGACCTGGTGATCACCTTCACCACCGCGGCGGCGACGCCGGCGGCGGTGCAGGCCTTGGCGCGGGCGATCACCTACGAGAACACCTCGGAGGATCCCTCGGAACTGGCACGCACGGTGCAGTTCCAAGTGATCGACGGCGACGGCGGCACCGACACCAGCACCGCCAGCACCACCGTCAACGTCACCGCGGTCAACGACGCGCCGGAGGTGGCGACCTCCGCGGCGGCGGTTGACGAGGGGGCCTCGGTCGCAATCACGGGCGCGATCCTGAGCGCGACCGATGTCGAGACCGGCGACCCAGCGCTGTTGAGTTACACGGTGACGGGGACGACGAACGGCGTCGTCCAGCTTTCGGGCGCGACGGCCACGAGTTTCACACAGCAGGACGTGAACGACAGCCTGGTGACATTCCTGCACGACGGCGGCGAGACGGCCGCGGCCAGCTTTACCGTGACGGTGGACGACCCGGACGGTGGCACCAGCGCGCCGGCGACGGTGAACCTCACCGTGACCGGCGTCAACGACGGCCCGACTCTGGTCAACAACAGCCTGACGGTGGACGAGGGCGCGACGGTGGTGCTCACCTCGACGGACCTGAGCGCGAGCGACCCGGACGACGCCGACGCGGGGCTGACCTTCACGGTGAGCGGCGTGGTGAACGGCCAGTTCGAGTTCACCTCGAACCCAAGCGTGGCGATCACGGTCTTCACGCAGCAGAACATCACCGACGGCGTGGTGGTGTTCGTGCACGACGGCGGCGAGGCGGCGCCGTCCTACAGTGTCTCGGTGAGCGACGGCTTGCTGAGCGACTCTGGCGCGGCGGCGATCACCTTCAACAACCTGAACGACGCGCCGGCGGTGGCGCTGCCGGGCGGCGCGCTGGGCTATACGGAGAACGACGGCGCGGTCGCGATCGATGGCACGGCGACGGTGGCGGACCCGGACTCGGGCGACTTTATCGGCGGCTCACTGAGCGTGAGCTTCACGGCGAACGGGACCGTGAACGACCAGCTGGCGATCGAGAACSAGGTCCGGGTGAGGTAGTAGGAGGGGACGACTCCGTGCCCCTTGAGCCACGGCTGAATCTCCGTCCGCTATCCGAGCATAGGTGGGAAGTTCGCCTTGAACTGCCAGACCTATCTCACCTTCCCATTCGATTCCCAAGTCTCGGGGATGCACTATTGAGTTGTCGTTGCCGAGTGCCGGCTAGCTCAGAGCGTCTCCGGGCCCGGGGATACCTGCTCCGTGGTACCCAGACCGTCACTCTGCAAAGGTGGCCACGCCATGACGAGCCTTTGGTTAACTTCGAGAAATCGCCGCCAGAGCTTGATAACATCCTGCGGACCGAATGCCTCTTACGCCCTGGCCCGGTGTGGCTCTTCAAGGTGGCTGCAGACGGCTTGGCGTACGAACTGCGGACGTCTAACGTGCGCCCCGGGCACAAGTATCTAATGCTCTTCGAGCAAGATCGTTCCGTTCCCACCCACCCTTGTCTCGCTCCGGTAAATGTACCCTGCGACGGCATCCAAGCTGTCGAGATCAATCTACCCCCGACCATCACAGCTGATTTGACCTCGGCCCTCAAAGAGATGGGGCTCCTCCAGGCAGGGACAATCTATGTGTGGCCCAGCGGCCTTTCGCCAGCCCACTGGGACGGAGAAGGGGTTGCAGAATGGCTATCGACAGACGTGCCAGTTGTTGGGATACGCGCTGATCATGAAGTAGATCATTTTGCCCTAAGTCTTGGATGCCAGACTCTGGATGTCACGCCATCTCAGCCAGGCAAGCCCGTCTTCGTAGAACTTCCGAGGCT
>LXTK01000110.1 GCA_001643475.1 Proteobacteria bacterium SPGG2
ATTCGTTGGAACCTTGCAAACCACGCTTGCGTGCAACCCTCGAACGCTGATTCTCAGTATGAGCTGCAGTATAAATCAGGAATAGAACTGCGGTGCTGGGGGCTTGCCGCCGGCATGCTGGTTTGTTGCGTCATAATTATCGTGCGTTGGATAAGGCGCACGAGCCCGCCGTCACGTTCTAGCGAACCCTATATGGACAAGGCCACGATCAAGTTGTTCGTGATCAGTGCGGGTTCACTTGGCGTGATGATCGCATCTATTCATATAATCGGCGTGTATTTTGCCGTCCCGCTTTTTCTTGTCTTTTACATGCGGTTTGTAGGCCATCACCAATGGAGTACGACGGCGGCACTGGCAATCACCACGCCGATCGTCTCCTTTTTATTCTTTGAAATTGCGCTGCGGCTCACGTTGCCCAAAGGGTATTCGGAGCCGCTGTTTTACCCGCTTTACGATTTCTTTTTTTAGTGGCCATATCGGTTAGCCCGTGGCTAGATGATGCACCTGGCTAACGGCAAGTATTTAGCGCAGATAACTCGCTAGGAAAGAGCATGGAAACTCTTAGTCTCCTGGGCAGTGGTTTCATAACCGTGTTTCAGCCGCTGAACCTGATGCTGGTGATCTTTGGCTGTGCCTTGGGGTTGTTTATCGGTGCCATGCCTGGTCTGGGATCGGTAAACGGGGTGGCGATACTGCTACCCATGACTTTTATCGTGCCGCCCACCGGTGCCATCATCTTCCTCGCCGCCATCTATTACGGCGCGATGTATGGTGGCGCCATCAGTTCCATCATGCTCGGTATTCCCGGGGCCTCGACCGCGGTCGCGACCACGTTCGACGGGCGGCCGTTGGCGCTGCAGGGCCGCGGCGACCAGGCGCTCATCACCGCCGCCACCGCGTCATTCATCGGCGGTACCATCTCGGTAGTGCTATTTACGGCATTTGCCCCACCGCTGGCGGCGGTGGCACTCGCCTTCGGGTCACCGGAGATATTCGCCCTCATGATGCTGGCCTTCGCGACCTTTGTGGGTTTGGGTGGCGATGACATCCCGAAGACGCTGTTCTCGATTTTTATCGGCCTCGTTCTGAGTGCGGTTGGGCTTGACATCATCAGCGGCCAGCCACGTTTGATCTTCGGCAACATCACCGGTTTCTACCACGGCATCAACTTCCTGGTACTCGCCATCGGTATCTACGGTATCGGCGAAATACTATGGACGATCGAGATCAGCCGGGGAGAGATGAACGTGAGTCAGGCCACGCTCACCTTTCGTCGTTTGATAGACGGGTTTAAAGGCATGAAGGCGACGATCAAGGCGACGCTGATGGGTTCGTTCTTAGGTTATTTCGTCGGCATCCTGCCGGCGGCGGGGGCCACCCCGGGCTCGTTGATGGCTTATGGCGTAGCCAAAACGATGGCGAAAGATCCTGACAGTTTTGGCAAGGGCAATATCGAAGGGGTGGCGGCGCCGGAAGCTGCCAACAATGCCGCAAGCACCGGTTCCATGCTGCCCATGCTGACCTTGGGCATTCCTGGTTCGCCGACCACTGCGATTCTGCTCGGCGGTATGGTGATCTGGGGTCTTGAACCTGGGCCGTTGATGTTCGTCGAAAATCCGAAGTTTGTGTGGGGGTTAATAGCCAGTCTTTATGTTGCGAATCTGTTTGCGCTGCTGCTCAACGTTTCATTGATCCCTGGCTTTATTTGGGTGTTGAAGCTCCCGTTCACCATCCTCGCGCCGATGATTTTTATTCTGTGTGTAATAGGGGGTTACGCCCCCACCCAAGACATGCACGATGTATGGCTCATGTTTATCTTTGGCGTTGTTGGCTATTTGATGCGCAAATTGGACTATCCCATGGCGCCAGCCGTGCTTGCCATCGTCTTAGGACCGCTGGCGGAACCGGCCATGCGCCAATCGCTGATTATTTCGGACGGCTCACTGATGATTTTCTTCGAGCGCCCGATTGCCGGCAGCATCATGGTGGTCGCGCTCCTGCTGCTTCTGTTGCCGCTGTTTAAGGTCATTAAGGGGGCGTTATCGAAGCGGGCATCGGGCAGCCAGGCTTAAGCCCTAAATAGTGAAATATGGCGTCGACAAGGTATGTTTGGTATATGGTATACCAGATACTAACAGAACGACTTAAAATAGCTTACTGGATCAACCATGGCGATCGCACGGCTAGATGTCCCGCCCGTCAAGGTTGATTTTGTCCTGAAGGACGAGATCTATAATGCCTTGAAGCAAGCGATCGTGTCGATGAATGTCGATGCCCATATCGAAGAGCCCAGGCTCGACAAGCGCCAATTGGCGCGAGACCTAGGGGTGAGTCGCACTCCCATCCGCGAGGCCATAGCTCGGCTGGAGCAAGAGGGTTTTGTGCGCACGGTGCCGCGAAGGGGCGTATTTGTTGTTCGCAAGACCAAACAGCAAATCTTGGAAATGATCACAGTATGGGCGGCGTTAGAAGGCATGGCCGCACGTTTAATCACTTCCAACGCTAGTGACGAAGAGATCGCCACTTTGCGCAAGATGTTTGCCACATTTGAAAACAATCAGGTGCAAGCGAAGATCGATGAATATTCGGAGGCGAACATTCAGTTTCATCAGGCGATTCTGAAGATGAGCCACTGTGATCTATTAAATCAGACGGCGAGAAATCTGTTTCTTCATATGCGATGGATCCGTGCACGCACAATCTCGGAAGACGACCGGGCGAGCCGCTCCATTATCGATCACATGCACATCATCGAAGCGCTTGAACAACGTGATACCGAGTTGGCGGAGCGGCTTGTGCGTGAGCACACCTTGAATTTGGCGGCCCACGTTGAAAAGAACGTTGACTACCTAGAATTAAGCAGTTAAACCCTCACCCTAATTGGAGGATAGCCATGGCGGAACCGGCAAAGAAAGCAGATGTAGGGCGAGAACCGGCAGAAACGATTTCAGGCGGCCACCTGGTTGCCAAAGCCCTCAAGAATGAGGGCGTCGATGTAATATTCACCCTCTGCGGCGGTCACATTATCGATATCTATGATGGCTGTCTGGATGAAGGAATCAAGATTATCGATGTGCGCCATGAACAAGTGGCGGCGCATGCCGCCGATGGTTACGCACGCATGACCGGAAGACCCGGCTGCGCCGTCGTAACCGCTGGTCCCGGCACCACCGATGCGGTTACCGGGGTTGCCAACGCGTTTCGTGCCGAGAGCCCGTTTCTGTTGATTGGCGGACAAGGTGCGTTGACCCAACACAAGATGGGATCACTACAGGACTTGCCGCATGTCGACATTATGCAATCGATCACCAAGTTTGCGGCCACCGTGCCATCAACCGAACGCGTCGCCGACATGGTTAGCATGGCGTTTCGGGAATGTTTAAACGGCGCCCCTGGCCCGACGTTTCTGGAAATCCCGCGCGATGTTCTCGATGGCAAGCTTGATGTAACTAAAGCACGGATACCACAAGCAGGACACTATCGCGCGTCGACGAGGACGTTAGCGGACCCGGATGATATCGAAAAACTTGCCGACATATTGGTCAAGTCTAAACGGCCATGCGTGCTATTCGGCAGTCAGGTGTGGACTTGTCGTGCGGCCGACGCTGCGCGCGAATTCGCCCGTACCCTTAACGTCCCGGCTTACATGAACGGCGCCGGACGTGGTACTTTTCCGCCCGGTGACCCCCATCACTTCCATCGCACGCGACGACTAGCGTTCGACAAGGCGGATGTCATCGTCATCGTCGGTACGCCGTTTGATTTTCGTATGGCTTACGGTAAGCGGCTGCGGGCTGACGCCACTGTGGTGCAGATCGATATGGATTATCGCACTGTTGGCAAGAACCGCGACATTTCACTGGGCTTAGTCGGCGATGTCGGACGCATACTGAGTGCGGTCACCGATGCTGCCAGTGGACGTGCCGATAACGGCGCCCAGCGACGTAAGGCGTGGCTCGAAGAGTTGAGAGCAGAGGAAGAAAAACGCTACGAAAAGATGCTGCCAGAGTTTAAATCTGACACAGTGCCAATCAACCCCTATCGTGTTGCTTACGAGCTCAACGAATTCCTGACCGAAGACACGATTTACATCGGCGATGGCGGTGATGTCGTCACGATCACGGCGCAAGCGGTGCAACCGCACCAGCCCGGGCATTGGATGGATCCTGGCCCACTCGGTACCCTTGGTGTCGGTGTGCCATTCGCAATGGCTGCGAAGTATGTGCACCCAGAGAAAGAAGTACTGTGTTATTTCGGTGACGGCGCGTTTTCGCTCACTGGCTGGGATTTCGAGACGTGTGTGCGGTTTAATTTGCCGTTCCTTGGCGTCATCGGTAACAACTCAGCCATGAATCAGATCCGTTGTGGCCAGATCATGAAGTACGGTAAAGAGCGCGGCGATGTCGGCAATAGGCTTGGTGACGTGCCATACCATAAATTCGCCGAAATGCTCGGCGGTTACGGCGAAGACGTGCGTGAGCCGAGTCAGATTCGCCCGGCGTTAGAGCGGGCGCGCGAAGCGGTGGCCTCGGGTAAGCCGGCCCTGGTAAACATCTGGGTGGATATCGATGTGTGGGCACCGGGCACAAGAAATCAGACGATGTACAAATAAGGATGTTTTGGGTGGTAGTCATGAACGGAGCCACCAGTGGCCTCGTTCATTTTGATCCTTATCACCAACTGTAATTCACGATGCGAGGAGTACGATGGGAAAGGCGTTAGATGGGGTCCGTATTTTGGATATGACCCACGTACAGTCCGGACCGACCTGCACACAACTGTTGGCCTGGTTCGGTGCGGATGTCATTAAAGTCGAGCGTCCTGGTGTCGGTGACATCAGCCGCAGTCAGCTGCGCGACATTCCCGATGTGGATAGTCTCTACTTCACCATGCTCAACCACAACAAGCGCAGTATCGCGCTTAACACCAAGGGCGAGCGTGGCAAAGAAATCTTTACAGCGCTGATCCGCAAATGTGATGTTCTGGCGGAAAACTTCGCGCCCGGTGCACTCGATCGCATGGGTTTCACCTGGGACCGTATCCAGGAAATCAATCCGCGCATGATTTATGCTTCGGTCAAAGGATTCGGCCCTGGGCCCTATGTGGATTGCAAAGTCTACGAGAACGTGGCCCAGTGCACCGGTGGTGCGGCAAGTACCACCGGTTTCGACGACGGCCCGCCGCTGGTGACCAGCGCCCAGATTGGAGATTCAGGCACAGGTTTGAATCTTGCTCTCGGCATCGTCACCGCCCTTTTCCAGCGTGAGCGGACGGGGCGTGGCCAGCGGGTGACCTGTGCCATGCAAGACGGCGTGCTGAATCTTTGTCGTGTGAAGGTGCGCGACCAGCAGCGACTAAAGCATGGGCCGTTGAAGGAGTTCCCACAGTATCCCAACGGTAAGTTCGGCGATGCGGTGCCACGGGCGGGTAATTCATCCGGGGGCGGACAGCCCGGTTGGGTGGTCAAATGTGCACCCGGCGGCCCCGACGATTATGCTTATGTGATAATCCAACCCCAGGGTTGGGAACCGCTGATGAAGGTTATTGGCCGGGAAGACCTTGTCGACCATCCCGATTGGAGAACCCCTGCCGATCGGTTGCCGAAGCTCGACCAATGTTTTGCCATGGTCGAGGAATGGACCAAGACCAAAACCAAGTTTGAAGTTATGGAGATCCTAAATCCGCTAAACGTTCCTTGCGGCCCGATTCTTTCTATAAAGGACTTGGTGGAAGAACCGTCGCTGCGACAAACAGGCACGGTCGTCGAAGTCGACCACCCGACGCGGGGCTCGTACCTGACGGTTGGCAACCCGATCAAGCTCTCCGACTCCCCGTCCGAGGTAAAACGTTCACCACTGTTAGGCGAGCACACCGACGAAATTTTAAAGGAAGTGATAGGGTACAGTGACGAAGAGATAGCGGCGGCGCACGAGCAAGGCGCTGTCTAGCGTTTACTCGTCATATTGACGCTTCTAGGAGGGAACACATGCGTATTGTCGTCAATGGGCAACAGGCCTACGGACAAGCCGTGCTAGAAGCACTCCTAGAGCGCGGCGAGGATATCGTCGGTGTCTATTGTGCGCCAGATAAGGAAGGGCAGAGGCCCGACCCGCTAAAGGATTATGCGGTTTCCAAGGACGTGCCCGTGTTTCAACCCGCTTCGTTCAAGAAGAAGGAAGTCTGGGATCAGATGGCGTCGCTTAAGCCCGGCCTTTGTGTGATGGCTTATGTAATACTGTTGGTTCCCGAAGAAGCGCTTGCTATTCCGACTTACGGCACTATCCAGTATCACCCATCGCTATTGCCCAAACATCGGGGACCAAGTTCTATCAACTGGTCAATTATTCAGGGTGAGAAGAAGACAGGTTTAAGCATTTTTTGGCCAGACAAAGGGCTGGACACCGGCCCGATCCTGCTCCAGAAGGAGATCGAGATCACGGATGAAGATACGCTTGGTAGTGTGTACTTTGACAAGCTGTTCCGACTAGGGGTCGAAGCCATGATGGAGGCGGTAGATCTCGTGCGCGCCGGCAATGCACCGAGGCTCGTACAGGATGAAACCCAGGCTACTTATGAAAGTTGGTGCAAGAAGTCTGATGTTGAAATCGACTGGAGCAAATCGATAGACGAGGTCTACAACCTAATCCGCGGCGCCAACCCCCAACCCGGCGCCTGGACCACCTTGGAGGGTAAGAAGTTGGAAATCTTTGACTGCGCCCGACTTCCCGACGCTGGTGGTGTGCCCGGTGAAGTTATGAATGTGAGCTCAACCGGCTTCAACGTCGCGGCCGGGGGCGGACAGATCCAGGTAAAGCGTGTTCGACCCGAGAGTGGCAAGAAAGTCGCCGCCGGCGAGTTCACCGCCAGTGGCGACATCGCCAGCGGGACTTTGCTCGGTTCATAACCATCTGCGGTAGTGCCTTACTCAGCGGCAGCGACCGCCAGAACGATATTGCCGAAATGTCGGCTTTCTTCCATGGTCTCGTGCGCTTGGGCGACCTCATGCAACGGGTAGACCCTATGAATCAGCGGAGTCATGTTGCCATTAGTAAAGTGCGGCATCACGGTTTTAGTGAATTCAGCTGTTATGTGTGCCTTTTCATCTACCGGTCTGGCTCGCAGCACCGAACCAATCAGCTGTAGGCGTTTCACCATCATAAGACCGATGTTCAGTTCAGCTTTGGCGCCGCCCATAACGCCAATAACAACCAGCCTACCTTTAATGGCTAATGCCGCCATGTTTGGCGCCAGATACTTAGAGCCAATGTGATCTAGTATTACGTCTACGCCGTTGTTGTCGGTGAAGGCTTTGACCTGCTCGACAAAATCCTGGCCCTTATAATCGATCACCAGGTCAACGCCGAGTTGTTTAACTCGCTCGATCTTCGGTGGTGATGCGGTGACAACGACTTTCGCCTTGGGGGTGAGGTTTTTGCACAGCTGAATCGCAGCTGTGTTGACGCCACCACCACCACCGTGTAGCAACACACTTTCATGGTCTTTGAGGCCGCCGATCATGAACACATTCAGATAGGCGGTTATGTAGGTCTCGCATACGCAAGCGGCCTGCTCGAACGTCATGCACTCGGGGATGGAGATAAGATGGTTAGCATAGGCGACTGCGTGTTGCGCGTATCCACCACCGCCGACGAGCGACATAACTCGATCACCGGGCTGCCAACCGCTTATACCGGGGCCGATATCCTCGATCACGCCGGCGACCTCGAGGCCGAGTATCTCTGAGTCACCCTTAGGTGGTGGGTAGTTACCTTTGCGCTGCACGATATCGGCGCGGTTGACCGACGTGGCCATGACTTCGATTAATACCTGGTCTTGGGTTGCCGATGGTGTTTCGATTTCTCCCATCTGCAAGACGTCACGATCACCGAAGCCATCGAGCAATACTGCTTTCATTGCGTTTGGTCTAGCCTGCATTTCTCACCAGCTATCTACTGCGGGCGCGGATCTACCTGCGTCTACGGCGTTGCGCTCGAAAAATGTGCTCAACGTAGTGTCGACTACGCCTCCGCGCATTTTCCTTCGCGCGCCTTGTATCCACGGGTATCTACGCGCCCTCGCTACGACACCCGGTGAGAAATACAGGCTAGCCATTGACCACCCCGTGCCGTTGCGTACACATCGGCTTGGCATTGTAACAGTCAAGAGTAGCGTTTATACGGCGTGCAAGCGAGACTTTGCTGGCTGGGCTTCGAGTGACTGACCCTTTATGCTAATACGTTCCTCTACCATTGTTTTGGAGAGCAACTTGACGCAAGCGTATATCGCACTGATGTGGGGAGTGGGAGTTTTTGTAAGTTCACCCAGTTCCACCACGGCACCGATCAGCGCGTTCGCTTCTACTGCTTTGCCTGCTTCTACGTCCTGTAACATGGAGGTCTTATGTTTGCCGACTTTCTCGGCACCTTCAATGCGTTTTTCTATTGGTACCCGAAAGGTTATGCCGAGCTTATTGGCGACTGTCTGTGCCTCTGTCATCATCATTGTGGCCAGATGTTGAGTGGGCGGGTATTGACAGATATCTACAAGTGTCGAATGGGTGAGCGCGCTGATCGGATTGAATGTCAGATTGCCCCATGCCTTGAGCCAAATCTCGGAACGCACGTCGGATAGGATGGGTGACTTGAAACCGGCATCGATAAGCATCTGCGAGATTGCTTTGGCGCGCTCGGACTCAGAGCCGTCGAGCTCGCCGATCGGAAAGCGGGTGCCTTCGATATGACGAATCACGCCGGGTTCGGCAATTTCTGCCGCCGGATAGGCGATAGAGCCTATGATTCGATCGGCCTCGATGTTGCTGGCGATGACGCCACCCGGATCCACTGCCTCGATGCGATGGTTATCGAATTCACCACCATGGCGCTGGAAATACCACCACGGGATTCCATTCTGTGTAGTTACGACCGTGGTGTCGGGCGTATACATCGCTTGCAAGTCGGCGGCAATCGGTGCGATTTGATGGGCCTTGACCGCTAGGATCACGACATCCTGTGGGCCGGCTTCGTGGATATGGCTGGTGGCCTTGAGATCGCGGGCCACATGCTCGCTACCGTCTTTCATCATGAGCTTGAGGCCGTTTTTCTTGATCGCGTCCAGGTGAAGGCCGCGGGCAATCAGGGTCACATTATTCCCGGTCAGGCCCAATTTGACCCCAAGCAGACCACCAATTGCGCCAGCGCCGACAATGCAAACTCTCATAACTACACGCACCCATTTGCGTTCGGATTTGCTGCAGTCAATCTTAATGGCCGCTAGCTATATTTCCCAAAGTAATTATTTCAATGATTAGTATTAAGCCAACTAATACTCGAGATTGATGAAGGTTACCCGGCACGGTGCTGCCGGCGACAGCCGCGTGGCAGCCGACGGGTGACCCGTGTCTAGAAGTTCTAATCCGAGATCAGCATGAATCTGGTGTTCTCGGGCCTGGTGGGCCCAGATGCCGGACGGATGTGGACCGCGAGTCAGTAACCCATGGCGCAGCCATCTTTGCGTGGGTCGGAAGCCGCCTGCAATACCCGATTATCCCAGTCAATGTAGATGCATTGACTGCCCCCCATCGGCGTTTCCGATTCAACCACCTGGTAGCCCTTGCGCCCCAACGCCTCCCGCGTGGCGCCGGGTATAGGGTGCTCGACCCCGAGTACGTTGCCAGCCGGCAAGAATCGTGGGGCATCCACCGCTTGTTGCAAATCCATGCCGAAGTCCAGCCAATTGGTCAGCACGTAACACTGTCCCATGGCTTGATATTCACCGCCCATCACCCCGAAAGACAGCATTGGTCGGTCGTCGCGATAAACCATGGCCGGGATGATGGTATGCAGAGGTCGTTTTCGCGGGGCGACACAGTTGGCGTGCCCGTCGATCAAATTAAAACCAGCGCCACGGTTTTGCAGCATTATGCCGGTATCACCTGCGACCAACCCGCTTCCCCAAGGGTGATAGAGACTATTGATGAACGACACGGCGTTACGTTGTTCGTCTACCACGCTCAAAAACACGGTGTCGCGATGGTTGGGTAGTCCAGAGGTAATGGGAAATTGGAGGGCACGCGATGGGTCGATACGTTGCCATTGTTTACGTGCGAATTCCTTTGACAGCAGCACATTAATTGGAATGTCGCTAAACGCTGGGTCAGCCACGAATTGGTCCCGCTCCACCACGGCTAATCGGTAGGCTTCCGTCAACGTGTGAATGTGCTCGGCGCTTAAGTGCTCAACCTCACTTAATTGGCTGTTCTCGAGGATATTGAGGATCATCAATACGGTGATGCCCTGACCATTTGGCGGCAGTTCGTAAACCTGCAAACCACGATAATAGGTATAGATCGGGTCGACCCACTCCGACGTATGGGATTCAAAGTCCGTGAGCTCGAGCAGCCCATCGTTCGCCTGAACAAACCGTATGATTCGTTCTGCGATGTCACCCTTATAAAACGCGTCACGACCGTATCTCGCTATCTGGCCCAACGACGCAGCGAGATTGGGTTGTCTATGGCGCGTACCGGCAGCAGGTGCACGGCCATCGATCAGCAGGGTGGCGCGGGTGTCCGCGCAAGTTGTGAGCAACTCCTCATTTTGTCGCCACACTTTGGCTACTATCGGCGACACGGCGTAGCCTTCATCGGCAAAGTGAATTGCCGGTTCTAACACCTCACCAAACGGCATGCTGCCGAACCGTTCTATCGCGGTTTGCCAGGCGTCGATTGCGCCTGGAACGGACACCGAGAGAATGCCGCGCTCTGGTATCTCCGAATAACCTCGACGGTCAAATTCGGCCGTCGTCGCTTTTGCTGCCGCACGACCGCTACCGTTTAATCCGTAGAGCTTCCCGGACCTCGCTTCGTGGTAGAGGAGGAAGCAATCACCGCCAATGCCCGTCGATTGGGGCTCGGTCACGCAAAGGGTCGCTGCGGCTGCAACCACGGCGTCCATTGCATTGCCACCCTTGCTAAGTATTTCCAGACCCACTTGAGTAGCCACCGGCTGGCTGGTAGCAACCATGCCTCGGGTGCTCATTACGACGGAACGCCCCGGTTTTTGGATATCTCTCATAACTGGTCGGGTCGGTCAGGGTCAGTGATGGTCTATGATCGGCCACCCGCGAACCTGCGCCTCGGCGCGTAAGGTCTCGTCGGGATTCACCGCCACCGGGTTATCGACGGCGTTGAGTAATGGAAGATCGGTGTGTGAGTCACTATAAAACCAACTCCCAGTCATCGATTCCCCGTGCTCGTCCACCCATGTCTGCAATCGTTCGACTTTTCCGTGGCGATAGCAGGGTGTGCCGACAACGTTACCGGTAAAGCGACCATTCAAGATCTCAGCTTGGCTTGCAATGAGGTGTTCAATGCCAAACTCCTGCGCAATCGGTTGGGCAATGAAATCCATAGTCGACGTAATGATGACCAAGGTATCTCCTGCCTGCCGGTGTTTATCTACCAGGTTCTGAGCCTTCGGCTGGATCATGGGCAGGATTTTTGAATGCATGAAATCCCGCCGCCACTGCTCTAGAGTCGATAGATCATGTTGGGCCAGCGGTTTCAAAGCAAAGGCAAGGTATCCGTGGATATCGAGCGCACCATCCTGGTAGGCCCTACCAAAACGCTCATTTTCACGTTCGTAGTATGGGCGGTCCACGAGGTTATGCGCTACCAGGAATTGGCCCCAAGCGTAATCACTGTCACCGGCGAGTAGCGTGTTATCTAGGTCGAAAATAGCGAGACTCAAGGTTTATCCCATGACCGGCGTGCCGATGGTTCGTTATGGCCACCCGCCGGCCCAATGTTACCCGCAGTGGCTCGAGCTGGGTTTATTTGGCCATCTCAGGTGAGTTTTACACAAGCCGAATTTGCGCAAAATGGCAGCACATTGCCGTACAAGCGTGTTCGTGAAAAAATCCAAGGATGCCCAATTTATCTGCGATTATAGCCGTATATGGTGGACAAAGACGGTTACCGGCCTAATGTCGGGGTTATAGTGTGCAATCACAGTGACGAAGTCCTCTGGGCACGACGTCGCGGGCATGATGCATGGCAGTTTCCCCAGGGCGGCATCAAGTCCCATGAGACGGTGGAGCAAGCGCTTTTCCGCGAATTGTGGGAGGAAGTCGGGCTGCGCGAACAGGATGTCGAAATCATGGGGCGCACACGGGAATGGCTGCGCTACAAAATTCCGAAGCGTTATCTGCGCAACTCCCGCAACCGATCTTTCCGAGGACAAAAGCAAATCTGGTTCTTGTTACGTTTGGTGGCCAAAGACGACAGTGTCCAATTGAATGTCAGTAAAAAACCCGAGTTTGATGACTGGTGCTGGATCGAGTATTGGGCGCCAGTGGAACATATTATCGATTTCAAGCGCGATGTTTATCGTCGGGCGTTGTCGGAATTGGAGCCATTGCTACGTCGCGAGAACGAGCAATGATTCTGCCACGCTGCTAGCAGCCTTACATTTCGAATCATGCGCCGAGTTTCCGGTGTCAATGGCCGAATTAGTTTTTAGTTGCCGTGTGTGTGACTTCCGCGAATGTGTTTCTAAACATGCCTGCTGCCAACAGGGCGCTACCATAGGCCGCGGCGCCGAAGCGTGCCTTCTTAATTTCTACCCCGAGAATGCGCTGGCGGATGCGCTGCCAGGCGGGGTTTTGACTGCCAGCACCGGTGGTTAACACTTGGGTCAAGGTTGGTGCCCCCAATTGCGTAAGCCGCTGATAGCCGTTCGCTTCTATGCGAGCTATGCCCTCGAGCATACCCTGGAAGAACGTGATGCTGTCCGAAGGCAATGGTTCGAGTTTGGGTAGAAGTTTCGGGTCGTTAGTGGGAAAGCGCTCGCCGACTTGCGGTAATGGGTAGTAGTCGAGGCCAGTAAAGTTTTCCGGATCAAGGTGGGGCGTCATCTCCATCATCTGGGCAGTATCAAAGTACTGTAGCAAGGCCTTGCCGCCGCTGTTCGATGCGCCACCTGCCAACCAATGATTGCCAAGACGGTGGCTGTAGACGCCATGTTGTGGCGAGAATATGGGCTGCTCTGAAACCATCTTCAATACCAAGGTAGATCCCAGCGACGTTGCTCCTTGCCCCGGGGTAGTGCTGCCGACCGATAGAAACTCCGCCACACCATCCGTGGTACCAGCCACGATCTGGGTAGTCGGGGGTAGGCCCAGGGTGCGTGCCGAGTCGGCACTGACGGTGCCGATGGGCTCGCCGGGTGTGTGTACGCGTGGGAGCAGGCCTGTATTGATTTCGAGCTCGGCAAACCATGTCGGCCATTGACGGTGTTCTACATCGAAACCGAGTTTCAGGCAGTTGTGGTAGTCACTCTGACCCCACAGACCGGTCAGTCGGCCGGTGACCCAGTCGGCCTGGTGCAGGGCGTGCCGAGCCTTCTTGTCCATGTTTTTGTGCTGTAGCCATTTGAGTTTGGCCAGGCTGCTGGTTGGCCCTTGGGCACCACAACAGCCGCTGGCTACATTGGCAATGGCTTGGGCCTCACTGACCGCACGGCTATCGTTGTACATGAGGGCGGGGGTTACCGGATATCCACGTTCGTCGCACAGCAGCAGTGTGCCCGAGGTGCCGGCAATGGCCAGCGCATGCACTCGCTCCGGGCCGATCTTGGCCAGCAAGGTGGTGATGCTCCCACCCAGGGCCTTCCACCATAGGGTCGGGTCTTGGGTCACTTGTTCGCCATGCTTGAGCGGGGCCGGGATCGGTGACTGCGTGCGCGCTAAGAGCTCGCCCCTATCATTGATGGCGACTGCCCGACAACCGGTGGTCCCCAAGTCGACACCTATGTAAACCGCGTCCGGTCGGGTGGGCGTGGGCTTCGGTGGCGGGGGTTGGGCTTGCGGAACGCCGCGGATTTCGGCCGACGCCGGGGTATCGAGCATCTGAGTGGCTGGCTGAGTGTCTGGTTTTGCCGCTTTTGTCGCCGGCGCGACGGTTGGCGGTTCAATGTCTTTAGCGGTCACGTTGGCTACCGAAGATTCTTGCCAGCCGGGGAGGTAGTCGGGTGGTGGTGGCGGTGGTGCCCAGCCGGGCTTTCTATGTTCAGCGATCACCGTCGTGGTGATGCCTCCCCTGACGTGGAATTTGGCGCGCAAGCGCATGTAACGGGGCTTGGTAGCCGCGACCAGATCGCTCAATATGGCGTTGGTCACAGCCTCGTGAAAGGCGCCTGCGTTGCGGTAGGACCAAATGTATAGCTTTAGTGATTTGAGCTCGACACAGTCTTTGTCGGGCACGTACTGCAGGTGGAGAGTCGCAAAATCAGGTTGTCCGGTTTTGGGGCAGAGACAAGTAAATTCCGGAATTTCGAGTGCGATTATATAATCACGCTCTGGATGCGGATTCGCGAATGTCTCTAGCGCTCTGCCAGGCTTGTTAGTCATTTGGTATTCCGTGTGATAGGTTGAATTGTAGCGTAATCGCCTCCAAATGAAGCACTGATCGAGAATCTCGAATGCGCCTCAAGAATATAAAGCTTGCTGGGTTCAAATCCTTCGTTGATCCAATAACCATTCCCATTACGGGAAACTTGATAGGTATCGTCGGGCCAAACGGCTGCGGCAAATCTAACATCATCGATGCCATACGCTGGGTCATGGGGGAGAGTTCGCCCAAGCTTTTGCGCGGAGACTCGATGGCGGATGTCATTTTCAACGGCTCGACGGTTCGAAAGCCGGTTGGCCGCGCTTCTGTAGAGCTCCACTTTGATAACAGTGATGGTAGCGTTTCGGGGCAGTACGCGGGTTTTGCCGAGATTTCCATTCGACGCGAAACTTCTCGCGACGGTGGCTCCGATTATTTTATCAATAAGACGCGATGTCGCCGTAAAGATATCACCGACTTTTTTTTAGGCACTGGCCTCGGTCCCCGGGCTTATTCGATTATTGAGCAAGATATGGTCTCACGCATCGTTGAGGCCAAGCCCGAGGAGCTGCGCGCTTTCTTCGAGGAGGCAGCCGGTATATCGAAATACAAGGAACGCCGGCGTGAGACCGAAAGCCGAATCCGGCACACACGCGAGAATCTTTCCCGTGTAGAAGATATCTGCAGTGAGCTAGCGACCCAATTGCGCCGCTTGCGCCGACAGTCCAATGCGGCTAACAGGTATAAAGAAGCGAAGCAGGAAGAACGTCTTGCGCGCGCACAGTGGCTTGCTTTGCGTTGGCGTGCGCTCGATGCACAAGTACAAGAGGCGGACCGAGGTATCGCATCGCAGGAAAATGCGTTGGAAAGTGCGATCGCGGATCAACGCGGAATCGAAGCCAAGATCGAAAAGTTTCGAACGGAACAGACCGAAGCCTCTGATCATTTCAATACGGTCCAGCGAGAGTTCTATTCGGTAGGAGCAGAAATTGCCAGTCGCGAGCAGGGGATCCAGCACGTGCGCGATACGCACAACCAGCGGGTACGTGAACTCGAACAAGTAAGCCAATCTTGGAATGAATCCAGCCAGCATTTGCGTTCGGATGTGGAAAAACTAAAGAAACTAAATGAAGGCTCGGAGCAAATTGCCCCCAAGTTAGAGAAATATCAGCAGCAAAAAACCAAGGCCGATGAAGTGTTACAGGCGGCTGAGCAGGCCATGGGGGAATGGCAGGCGGATTGGGACACATTTGCCGAGGCAGCCGCCGAATCGGCGAAAGGGCGAGAGATTCAGCAAGCGCGTGGGCAACACCTCGAAGCACACATGAGCCGTCTGCAAGAGCGGCAAGCCCGTTTGACCCAAGAAGCTGGAGAACTGGCCACGACACTAAAACGCATCGATCTTGATACGCTGCAACGCAAGGCGGATGGGTTGGCCCATACGTTTGAGGGCCTGGAGAATCGCTTAGCGGCGACCGAGACCAGAATAAAGGAAGTCCAGACGCGTGACACCGGGCTGGCGGCGCAGCTTGAGGACCTACGGGGGGCGCAACACAAGTATGAGGCGCGACTGGCTTCGCTTAGGGAACTACAGGCTGCCGCCGAGGGCAAACATGACGCGACCCTGAATGAATGGCTTTCAGAACAAGGCCTAGAAAATGCCCCCCGTTTGGCTGGATTGCTGTCGGTGGAGCCCGGTTGGGAGCGTGCGGTGGAACGCGTATTGGGTGCCAAGCTTGCGGCGGTCTGTGTTGATGGGCTCGAAGACGTAATAGGTGAGCTGCAAGGTGATGTCCGCATGGGACTGTCGCTGGTCGATCTTAGCGTGAAACCCGATGGTGCCTCCGACCATGGTCGACCAACCCTGCTCGAGAAGACGAAGGCAGATGCCGATCTAGGACCTTTGTTGGCTAGCACCTATATCAGCGAAACTTTGAACGAGGCTCTGGAGTTTCGGGCATCGCTGGCGCCCCATGAGTCCATTATTACGCGGTCTGCGGTTTGGGTCGGCCCTAATTGGCTCAGCCTAGCCGGAGAAGAGGACGCGCGCGCGGGTATGCTTGCACGCGAACGTGAGATCGAGCAGTTAGTCGCAGAAGCTAACGTCCAGGCGGAGAGACTCGACGAGGTGGCTAGCGAACGGTCGCAATTACAACGCGAACACGAGGACCTTGAAAGCGAGCGTATGCAGTACCGACAACGATTCAATCAACATGTTCAGGAGCGTACTGCCTTTCAACAAGAACATGCGCACGAGCAGGCGCGGGCTACACAACAGCAGGGGCGTATCGAGCAAATTGCTCGTGAGCAAGAGGAGGTTAGCGAAGAGTTAGAACGTGGTAGTGCCGATCTAGATGCGTCGAAGGCACTCTTGCGCGAGGCGGAAGGAGAAAGCGGTACGCATGATCAACGTCGTCATGAGTTACTACAGACGCGCGACAGGCTGCGCGTACAGTTGGATGACGTGCGCAAAGGGGCAAGCGAGGCACAAGATGCATTGCACGTCCTAGAAGTAGAGCAGCAAGGTACGCGAGTTTCTTTGGACTCCACTTATCAAAGTGTTACGCGTCTAGAGGGTCAGCTCAGGCATCTGGCGACGCGACGCGAAGAACTAGAACAAATAGTCGCTAGCAACGAAGATCCGGAAGCTGAGTTGAAAAAGGAGCTTGATGGCTTCTTGGCCAAGAGGTTAGAGGAAGAAGGCCGGTTGCAAGAGGCGCGCAAGGCGGTAACCGATCTCGACGCTGTTTTACGCGAACAGGAACAGGCACGATCACAACAGGAACAACAAGTACAAGAGTTGCGACAGATCCACGAGGAAGCACGCGTAAGTCGCCAAGAGCTACTGGCGCGACGCGATGGGTTAGGTGAGCAGGTGAGCGAAAGCGGTGTCGAGCTCGCCGAGACCTTGGAGGGCCTCCCCGAGGGGGCGACCGAAGACGCATGGCAGGTGCAAATCGACGAGCTGCGCGCAAAAATAGAGCGACTTGGACCTGTTAATCTGGCCGCAGCCGAGGAATATAAAGAACACTCGGAGCGCAAGCAATATCTCGATAAGCAATATAATGATCTGTTTGAGGCCCTGACGACGCTTGAAGATGCGATTCGAAAAATGGATCGTGAATCACGAGCGCGCTTCAAAGAAACTTTTGACAAAGTTAATGCCGGTTTCCAGTCGTTCTTTCCACGTTTGTTCGGTGGTGGTAGTGCCAGCCTAGAACTTACTGATACCGATCTTTTGAACACCGGCGTAACCGTTATGGCGCGACCGCCAGGGAAACGTAACAGCACCATCCACCTTTTGTCGGGTGGTGAGAAGGCATTAACCGCAGTGGCGCTACTATTTTCTCTGTTCGAACTGAGCCCTGCACCGTTTTGCCTCTTGGATGAGGTAGACGCGCCGCTCGACGATACGAATGTTGAACGCTACTGTGAGACGGTCAGAGCACTATCAGAGAAAACCCAACTTCTCTACGTTACCCACAACAAGATTAGTATGGAGACGGCTAAGGTGCTGGTCGGCGTTACGATGACTGAGCCAGGAGTGTCACGCTTGGTTGCCGTTGATGTAGACGAGGCGCTTGAATTGGTCGCACAATAATGGATCTGCAGTATGCGTTATTGCTTATAGGGATAGTCATCGTCGTTACCATTGGTCTCAGTGGCTACGAGAGGTTTCGCTTGAACAGACGCCAATTCGAGCGACGGACACCCGGTCGTGAACCGGTATCGGTAGATACACAGGGAGCCGCTGCGGCCGAGGTTACGATTAGCGCCGCACAGCCACTGGATATCAACCCGGGACCGCCCACGGACTTGATCAAGCGATCACTGAAATTCGATGGGTTCGTGGCTGAGAGTTCGTTTATACAAGATTCCGAATTACAGCAAGAATTCGAAAGCGCCGAACGCGTGGTCTCAGTCCCCGTAAGTGTAGGCCCACGCGCTGCCGCAACCCTGGCGTCGTTCTCGGGGATAGAGACGGGTGATCTAGAATATCTTTTTCCGCCTGGACAAAAACACGGGCCCAACCCCAAAATAGACTTTATCGTTCACCTGCCGGGAAGAGGTCCACTATTTCGCAATCAGGCGTTAGGTATCTACAAGCAGAATGAATACGTACTTGAGAAGCCACGACAGTTATACGGATTGCGTTATCTTGCTGGTGATTGGTTTCCACTGGAACGCGATGCTGAGGACTCTCAATACAGTGACTTGGCGTTAGCGATTCAGATGGTCGATGAGCGGGGACCTATAGAAGAATCCGAGCTCGAGACTTTCTTGCAGGTGGCTCTAAAGCTTGCCGATGCCCTCAAACGCCGTACCAGGCTTGTGATGACGGTTGAGCGTGCACTCACGTCCGCACGTGAACTACAACAATTTGCAGACAAGTATGATGTCCTTGCGAGTGTAGTTGTGGCTGCTAACAATGCGCATTTTACCGGTCCCGCGATCAAGGAAGCAGCCGAACATTTTGGTATGCACTTCGGCGCGATGAATATTTTTCACATGAAAAACAACAACGCCGATGGTTGCCGGCACCTTTTTAGTATGGCCAATCTTTACCAGCCTGGCTCGTTCGACCCCGATTCCTTGGGCTCATTCGAGACACGAGGTCTGACTCTGTTTATGACCATTCCATGCGTGCAAGATGCGGCCCGCGTTTTCCGTAAAATGGTTGAGACGGCGCAGGGCTTGTCTCAAATGTTGGGTGGGCGCATGGTCGATCAGGATCAACGACCTCTCAACGAGAAGAACCTTGCTGCGATTCAGCGACAAATCGGAAAAATTACGTCTGACATAAGCGCCCACGGTATTGTGCCCGGAAGCGAGACGGCAGTGCGTTTCTTTAATCCATGAGTAATGCATCGTCTCGCGCGCGCGTAAAGGAGCTACGCAAGCTTATCGATCATCACAATTACCAGTACCACGTCCTAGATAGCCCCGAGATCCCCGATACCGAGTACGATGGTCTTTTCAAGGAGCTGCTATCGATAGAGGATTCACATCCAGAGTTAATTACGCCAGGTTCGCCGACGCAGCGGGTTGGCGCTACACCACTCGAGGAATTCGCCAAGGTCAAGCATGATATTCCGATGCTTTCTTTGTCGAATGCTTTTTCAGATCAAGAGATCCAGGATTTCGATCGGCGCGTGCGCGACCGTGTAGGCGGCGCGTCGATCGAATACGTGGCAGAACCCAAGATGGACGGTGTTGCCGTAAGCCTACTCTACGAAGATGGTGTTCTAATACGCGGTGCGACGCGTGGCGATGGGCTAACTGGCGAAGATGTTACGCACAATGTGCGTACGATCGGATCTGTGCCACTGAGATTATTGGGGGCAGGCTATCCACGTGTTCTCGAAGTGCGTGGAGAGGTGTACATGACCACCCAGGGATTTGAAGCACTGAATGTCCGCCAGCGACAACATGACCGCAAGGTATTTGCGAATCCTCGGAATGCTGCCGCCGGAAGTCTGCGTCAGCTGGATCCACGTGTTACGGTTGAACGCCCGCTTGAAATATTCTTCCACAGTTTTGGTAAGGTTGATGATGGCGAGCTCCTGCAGACGCATTACGATACCTTGATGCGATTTCGCGATTGGGGTCTACGAGTCTGCCCCGAAACCCGCACGGCAATGGGGTGGCAACAATGCCTGGAATACTACCAAGACTTACTTAACCGCCGTGGACATCTCGACTATGCGGTAGACGGTGTGGTTTATAAGGTCAATGCGATAGAACAACAACGCGAGCTCGGGTTCATTTCACGCGCACCACGCTGGGCGATTGCACATAAGTTTCCGGCCGAGGAAGAGCTGACCAAACTGCTCGATATTTCGGTTCAGGTCGGTCGTACTGGTACATTGACACCAGTGGCGCGGCTCGAGCCTGTGTCGGTTGGCGGTGTAACGGTAACGAATGCGACATTGCATAACCAGGATGAGGTCGAGCGTAAGGATGTACGCGTTGGCGATACGGTGATTGTGCGTCGTGCTGGCGATGTCATTCCTGAGATCGTCGCGGTTGTACGCTCGAAACGGCCAAAACGTACGCGACGGTTTAAGCTACCGACGAAATGCCCCGTTTGTGAGTCGGATGTGGTTCGTCGTGAAGGCGAAGCCGCAGCCCGCTGCACCGGTGGGCTCTTTTGCCCAGCCCAACGCCGGGAAGCCATTAGGCACTTTGCATCGCGGCGGGCGATGGATATCGAAGGCCTCGGTGACAAACTGGTTGAGCAACTTGACGAGCAGGGATTAGTGCACGACCTTGCAGATCTGTACAAGCTTAAATTGGAGGACATTGCTGAACTAGAGCATATGGGACGAAAATCGGCGGCTAATTTGATCGAGGCCTTGGAGGCAAGCAAAGACACCACCCTCGCGCGCTTTCTCTATGCGTTGGGTATCCGTGACGTAGGTGAAACGACAGCACAGACTTTGGCAACTTACTATGGCAGCTTGGCCGGGCTAATGCGGGCCAACCGAGACGATCTCCAGCGAGTTCCGGATGTAGGTCCAGTCGTGGCCGATAATATCTACACGTTCTTCCGCGAGAAACACAACCAACGGGTCATTAACAAACTGAAGCCGGTTATAGGCCGGCTCAAACAACCACGACCCAACCCGACTACTAAGCTCGGCCATACATTGCCGCTTAGCAACAAGACGTTTGTGCTGACAGGCACACTGACATCGATGTCTCGCGACAAAGCGAAGGCAGCATTGCAAGCGCTGGGCGCTAAGGTCGTGGGCAGCGTGTCAAAGAAGACCGATTACGTAGTGGCTGGCGCAGACCCTGGGAGCAAAGCGACCAAGGCGATGAAACTTGGCGTTACTACCTTGGACGAAGATCGATTTCTCGACTTGATCCAGGACAATTAACTATTGACTAATCAGTAGGTCTCAATGGTGGCTAGGGTCTTGAGAGGGTCGACTCTGGCCTCGACTTTGTGCCACCGCAATCTTTCGTAGGCTTGGGGTTTAATACTCACGGGATGATGATCATCTAAGCGAATGACATGCCATTCCCAACTACTTTGTAATAGCGTTTTGGTAACTTCTCCTATCTCCAAAGTAACACTGTCCTCAAACAACTTCGGCACGACCTGGGATCGATTTAGCCAACCGAGGTCAACCTCCACCCTCAGCACTCTTTGCGTCCAGTGATTTTTCTTGCGCCTGCCACCCGAAATCGGTGTCGCCCGCGAGTTGTTTAATCAATAGTCGAACCTCTTGCCCACTATCGCCGTAGGCGTCAGAGAGCTAATCTTCATACAATCTTGCAGTTGTGGAACTACCTTTAAGGTAAGACTTTACGGAATGGTTTAACGCTAACGTTGCTGTAGGCCCCTGCCCCTACGTAAGGGTCCGCTTGTGCCCAAGTCTGGGCTTCTTCCAGCGAGTCGAATTCAGCCACGATTAGACTACCCGAGTAACCGGCCTCGCCAGGATCTTCGGCATCGACGGTTGGGTAAGGGCCGGCCAAAAGCAACCTACCTTCATCCTTTAGTTCTTGAAGGCGCGCGATGTGTGCACGCCGGGCGCCAAGGCGCTTATCGAGGCTGTCTTCGACATCTGTAGCGTTGATCGCATAATACATCAGCTTTCTCCCTCTTTGGTTTCATCGACCATGTATTTGCCCATCACCATCGCTTGTACGAGAACGAATAATACGGTGATCCCGAGCAAACCAAAGACTTTGAAGTTTACCCAAAAAGCGAGACGAGTTTCGGTGTCCCGGTCGAGACCATAATAAAACGCGACGTACAGATTAAGTGCTCCGAGAAACAAGAAGAAAGTTCCCCAGCTGAGGTTGAGGCGACTCCATATATGTCGAGGGAATGTGACCTGTGTACCTAGCATTCTCTCAAGAACTGTCTTGTTTCCCATAAACTGGCTGGCGAAGACAATAGCAGCAAGGATTACGTAGACGATAGTTGGTTTCCAGCGTATGAAGGTGTCATCGCGCAGCCACAGGGTCATGCCGCCGAATACCACCAGTACTCCCAGGGTCGTCAGATGCATGGTTTCGAAACGGCGGGTCCGAAACCAGTACCATCCTACTTGCAAAAATGTCCCGACGATGGCA
>LXTK01000010.1 GCA_001643475.1 Proteobacteria bacterium SPGG2
CTCATCTCCGAACAATTAGTAACTCGCCATGCACAGGTGAAGAGCGGCACTATGAATCTCAGTTCAGACTTTCGATCGACACCAAAGATCATCCTCGTAGCGGCGCTTATAGTCCTCGTGTGCAGCTGTACTTTCTCTGGAAGCAATTTTGTCCACCTGTACGAAATTACCGGAAGCAGATTGTCGGGGAGATTCGACCTACATTTAAGTTGTTAACAGATTGAAGTGAGCATGTGAACTTTGATGCAATTTTCAACGGTTGTTCACGAAATGCCGGAGCGTTACATTAAAACCGATCTCTACTAAACAATGACCTGGAGGAAAATATGGCGCAAACTTCTACAAGCAGCGAACAGCATCGGGAAATAGCATCGGAACAAGGTCCTGTAAAAGTCGCAATCGTCACGGTGAGTGATACCCGCACTCCGGAAACGGATGTCAACGTCGCTTACCTACGTGAGCAATTGGCAGCCGACGGACATATTGTGGCAGAATACCGACTCATCAAAGATGAGRWMGACCAGGTCGCCACCGATCTCCGGCTCTACGCCAAGGCCGCCTGCGACCGGACGGCCGAGGCGATACGCGCGCTCCAGCTCGCCTTGCTCGGCCTGGCAGAAGCGAACCGCACGGTCGCCATGCCCGGCTACACCCACCTGCAGCGCGCCCAACCCGTGCTGCTGGCCCACCACCTGCTCGCCTACATCGAAATGCTGGAGCGCGACAACGAGCGCTTCGCCCAGGCGCGCGGCCGCGCCGACGCGTTGCCGCTCGGCAGCGGCGCCCTCGCCGGCGTCCCCTACCCGATCGACCGCGAGTGGGTAGCCGGTGCCATTAAGGTAAGACGACCCGGCACCCAAGAGGTAACCGACTCGCTGGGCGCTAAGCTGCTGCCTAACCTTCGTTTCCAGTGCGTGAATGAAATCCGGTTCCAGAGTCATTGTCGTGTGCGCCTAACGACGCGAATGAAGTATATCTCCACAATACCATTCTGGTCTTTAGCGAAAACCCTTTTCAATCTATTGAAGAGGAGGAATCGTCCATCGCCCTCGCGGGAGATAGACGGCCGGAACTTCGGTATATCTGTAGTATCGGGGACCAGAGGTCACCCGCGAGCAATCGACAAGTGTTTCGGTGCGTCGATTCAGCTGTTTTGCTTTTTTCGCCTTGGCAATCCGATCGCTGCTCCCGGCGCGACTCTAACTCCCACATCCGTGTAGTCGTGCTCCCTTGCATTGCTCTACCTTCCTACTTCCCTGTAGGTCGCCTACGGTCGAGCCGAGGCCGCTCCTGCGCATCGCGCTGCCCCTAGGGGTTGGTAGGTTGTCCGCCTTACGCCGAGCCGAACGCCGACCGAGACGAAGGCCGGCCCGAAGGGGTGCGAGAGGGATCTCGCACGTCCACCCGCAGGGGCAGGATGCCCCTTCGAGGGACCCGCTGAGGCGACCGAGGCAATGAGGGGACCGATCGCGTTTACCGGTGAAGGCGCAGGCGAAAAATGGTTTTGGTGACTTTTGTCGCTCTTGCGCATCCTTCGCTCGCGACACTTGTGCATCCCTGCACATCGGCCACAACAAAAGTACCKCGSGYGCRGGCGACCGACAGGGCAAGGATTGTTCCTACAATCCCTTTGCATTTCCACCATTCCTGGCGGTCAGATGTCGGAAGGTACGACTCCAGGGAAGGAGGAGGTAGAGTTGCGCCAGGAGCAGCAACCGAGAGCAACGCAGGCGACCGGCAGGGATGCTGGAAGTTAGAACAACGCAGGAGCAGTTGTCGGAGCAGTTGCCAAGACGTGCAGGTGCCGCGAAGCACACGACTCCATGGATGGAGGACGACTGCAGGGATGCAGGAGGTAGAGCAACGCAGGGAGCGGTTGCCGAGGTAGAACCGCGTCGGGAACAGCGGTCGAGGACGTGCGAGAGCGGCCATCCATGGAGGTCAGATGCACTAATGTCGCGGGCGCAGGCGACCGACAGGGCAAGGATTGTTCCTACAATCCCTTTGCATTTCCACCATTCCTGGCGGTCAGATGTCGGAAGGTACGACTCCAGGGAAGGAGGAGGTAGAGTTGCGCCAGGAGCAGCAACCGRGAGCAACGCATGGAGCACGACTACACGGATGTAGGACGACTGCAGGGATGCAGGAGGTAGAGCAACGCAGGGAGCGGTTGCCGAGTTAGAGTCGCGCCGGGCGACCTGCAAGGACGCAGGAAGTTAGGGCAACGCAGGAGCAGTTGCCGGAGCAACGATCGAGTTGTCGAGATGCGGAGAAGCGGCCGACTGCTGATGGCTACGTCGGCCTCCATTGCCGCCCTTCTATTTTTGTTGGCTTTGCTTGACTACACGGGGCGCGTTACCCTGGGGCACGTTCTCGTTATTGCCGCGCTTATAGGACTTCTGACAGGTATCGACTGGCCGGCTCGCCAAGCGATCTTTCCGGCGCTGATACAGCGCAGCCAAATGATGAGCGCAGTCACGCTCAACTCGATCCTGTGGCAGGGTACCCGCATGGCCATGCCTGCCGTCGGAGGTGTCATCATCACGATTGGTGGCACGGCCACCGTGTTTCTGATCGCCACAGCGGGCTTCATCGGCATGTGCTTCGTTCTTGCCGGCCTGAACATCGGCCACACCACCGGACCGCACGGGACATCTGGTGCACAACTCATCGAGGGCATTCGTTTCGTTTTGCGCACGCGTCTTTTCGCCGTGCTCATACTCTTGACCTGGTTGCTGTCTTTCTTCGGCGTCTCCTACTTACAGCTCATGCCGGTTTACGCAGATCTTCTCGGGGTCGCCGAACAGGGCTACGGTGCACTAATCTCTGCTTCCGGTGTAGGCTCGGTCACGGGCACGCTCCTCGTCGGTATTTTCTTTGGCGCGCGCCGTTTTGCTCGCGTGATGCTCGCGTTCGTAACACTCGCTGCGATCGGGCTTTGCCTGTTTGGGGTCATTGTAAGTTTCGCCTCGGCTCTGCCGGCTGTCTTCCATGTGGCGCTTGTCTGTATCTTTTTCATTCATCTTTTCGTGTCGGCCTACCTTGTCGCATCAATGACGGTATTGCAGCTTAACGTGCCCGATACGCTTCGCGGACGGGTGATGGGAATTCACGGGATTAACTTCAGCCTTATTCAACTAGGCGCCATCTTGGGTGGCAGCATTGCTGCCGCGTTCGGTGCACCTGCCGCTATGTTCACAGGCGCTGCGATCATTTCTCTTGTAGTGTTAGCGATCGCCTTGACCCCCTCGATGGTTCGATCGCTTGACGGACGCACCTAATCACCAGCCCAAGTCGAGCTTTACGCGCGCGTTTATACTTATATATACCTATAATAAAGCCTCGGAGAGGTGGCTCAGCGAGGTCGGCTTGACGGAGGCACGGCTAGAGAAAGATTCCACTGCGTTGAGTGATTGAACGCGATGACCCCTCCCTGTCCCTCCCCAACAAGTAGGGAGGGAACGGAGATCAAGGAAGAGTGCAATAAACCGGCGAGGGGTTTTGTCCTGCTATTTCCCCTCCGCTCGTAGGAGGGGGTAGGGGGAGGTTATGCAGACACATGCAAAGGTAGTAATCATTGGCGGTGGTGTCGTCGGCTGTTCAATCCTGTTTCATCTGGCGAAACACGGTTGGAAAGACGTCGTGCTTCTCGAGCGCTCTGAATTGGCATCGGGTTCGTCGTGGCATGCGGCCGGACAAATCCATACGATAAGCTCTGATCCGAATATCTCGCGTCTGCAAGGCTACACCATCAACCTATATAAGGAATTGGAGGAACTCTCGGGACAATCCGTGGGCCATCATCCCACGGGCGGATTTTATTTGGCTTCCTCCCCCGAGCGATTGGATTACTTGAAACAAGAACGTTCGAAAGCGCGCTATATGGGATTGGACCAAGAGTTCATCTCGCTTCAGGAAGTTGCCGAGATGCATCCGCTTATCGATCCCTCAAAATATCTCGGCGCCCTCTGGGATCCCATCGACGGTTACATCGATCCCTCGAGCGTGACTCACGCCTACGCCAAGTCGGCACGCCACTATGGTGCACAGTACCATCGCAACACGCCGGTGATAGAAACTAACCAGCGAGCCGACGGCAGTTGGGATCTGGTGACACCCAACGGGACAATTAACGCAGAATTGATCGTTAATGCTGCGGGCCTGTGGGCGCGCGAGGTCGGTCATCTTGCCGGGATCGATTTACCCGTGCAACCCATGGAACATCATTACCTTATTACAGAGACGATTCCGGAAATCGAGGCCCACAGCAAAGAATTGCCATGCGGGATCGACTACGAGAGCAATCTCTACTTTCGGCAAGAGCAGAAGGGATTGCTTCTCGGCACTTACGAGCCATCGGCGACACCCTGGAAGGTAGAAGGTACGCCGCTCGATTTTGGTCATGAGTTGCTGCCCTCGGATCTCGATCGCATTGCCGACCGCTTGGAACTTGCCTCCGAGCGCATCCCCGCTTTAGGTCGTGTCGGTATCAAGAACGTTGTCAATGGTCCTTTCACGTTTGGTCCAGATGGTAATCCTATGATTGGACCTGTCCCCGGCATGAAGAACTATTGGGCGGCAGTCGGTGTTATGGCGGGATTCTGCCAGGCCGGCGGTGTCGGTTTGTGCTTAGCGGAATGGATGATAGAGGGTGAGCCGTCGATCGATGTGTGGGCCATGGACATCGCCCGCTTCGGTGAATTCGCCACGCATGAGTATGGCACCATCAAATCGGCGGAAAACTACACACGTCGTTTTATCCTGACCTATCCCAACGAAGAATTGCCGGCCGGTCGTCGTCAGAAGACAACCGCGCTCTATGATCGACTTGTTGCCCGTGGCGCCGTCATGGGTACCGGTTTCGGCCTGGAGCATGTGCTTTGGTTTGCCGACAAACCGGAAAATGCGCACGAAACGCCAACGTTCCGCCGCTCCAATGCGTTTGAGTACGTCGCGGATGAAGTGCGGGCCGTGCGCACGGGAGTCGGCGCAGTCGAAATCGCCAACTTCGCCAATCACGAGTTCAAGGGGCCAGGCGCGGAGGCCTTTCTCGACCGCATGCTGGCAGGACGATTACCTAAGGTTGGTCGTCTGAATTTGACGCCTATGTTGACGCCAAAGGGCAAGCTCTACGGGGATTTGACGGTAGCGCGTCTCGATGAAGACACGTTTTATGTCTTTGGATCGGGGGCGGCACAAGAAATGCACCGACGTTGGTTCGACATGCATATGCCCGATAGCGGCGTTAACTACCGCAACCGCTCCGATGAACTCCACGGCATAGCGATCTCTGGCCCGCGCTCGCGCGAGTTACTATCGCGTATCACTCGTGACGACGTGTCGACGCAGGGGTTGAGGTTTCGCGACATCCGCCGCACTGCCGTCGGTGGTGTGCCGGTTATCTTGGCGCGCATTTCTTTTTCGGGAGAGCTTGGTTTTGAGATTTACTGCGCACCTCAGTATCAGGTAAAGCTATGCGAACAAATCGAGGATGCAGGTAGGGATCTTAGGCTGAAACTGTACGGCGCACGCACGTTGTTGTCGTTGCGCTTGGAGAAGGGCTGGGGTGTTTGGACCCTAGACTTCCGCCCCGACTTCACGGCAGTTGAGTCGGGCCTCGATGCCTTTGTTGCTTTTGACAAAGAAGCAGACTTTATCGGCAAGCAAGCCGTGCTTACCCAGCGGGACAAGGGGCCGGAAAAGAAACTTGTCACCATGGTAATGGAAACAGACGATATCGATGTGACACACGATGAAGCGATCTTTCACAATGGTGAGTGTGTCGGTTATGTGACCTCTGGCGGCTTTGCGCATCATGTACAAAAGAGTGTCGCGCTGGGTTATGTACCCACAGCGTTGGCCAAAGATGGGGCGTTTGAGATCGAACTGCTTGGGGAAATGAAGCCGACAAAGATCGTTGCCGAACCGCTTTATGACTCCACCGGTGAACGTATGCGTTCTTAGGCTGGATTGATCTTGAAACCCTTGCCTTATTTCAGAGTGTTTTTAGTTTAGTAACGGCGCCTTGGTCAGCCTGTGTGTCGCCTTCGTGTACCAGGATTGCGGTTACGCTTGCTCCCTGGGCGATATCGATCTGTTTGTAATGTAGCTCGCCGCTGACGTTGGCCGTGGACAAAAGCTCGATACACTGGGAGCAATACACGTTGCCTCTAAGTTTGCCCGCAACCGTCAGGCGTGCAACTTTTACGTTGCCAACCACCTCGGCATGTTCGCCCAGGACCAGGGTGC
The DNA here is from genome assembly GCA_001643475.1 of Proteobacteria bacterium SPGG2. Lineage (GTDB taxonomy): Bacteria > Pseudomonadota > Gammaproteobacteria > Acidiferrobacterales > SPGG2 > SPGG2. The sequence continues at coordinate 6,250 of LXTK01000010.1, forward strand.
TATTGTCTTCGCTGCCCGCCGTGATGTTACCCTTTACCTCTCCGTCGACTCTCAGTCCGCCATGAAAAGTGGTGTTTCCTTTCACTGTGGTTTGCGCACCATAAAGGGTGTCGATGGCACTGCAGAGTTTCTGATTCGACTTCTTACGCATAAACGTGACCCCCTTTTGAACCTATTAGCCTTCTTCGGCGAAAGCCCCGCAAGAAGTACTTCGCTTGATTAGCGTACTCGCATGCCTAAAGCGTATCAAGGGTAGGCTTATGCCCCCTTAGGATCTTGTTGATGATGGCTCAAGCGGGTGCTTTGCTACCAGTTGGCGGGTCAGTAGCTGGCCCTGCGATTGCATGTCACCCAACATGTGAGCCGTCATGCCCATCTCGCCGTCGGCCCGGGTGATTGCGGCCTTGTCCAATTGGTGGATCAGTAGCGCACGAACTTGACTATCGCTAAGCCGCGCCAATAATGCCATACGCTCCTCGGGGGTCAGCGTGCCCGCAAGTGCCGCCAGTCCGGTATCACTTAGCCCTTGCTCTGTGGTCTTGTCTGTGCTTGGAGATTCTGTTACTTGTGCTGCAACTGAGTATGGACAATAGCCGCTGGCCAGCCAAATGGCGAACACGGCGCTCAGAACCTTAAGTGAGTGAGTGTGCAAGTAGCTCATACCAGCCCCTTCTGTGAACTGTCCACATAGAATGCAATTGTTGCCACGGGAACGATATCATAGGTATTACATACGCTAGAAGGAGCAAGCATCGCAGGCAGGTCTATCGAGCGATATAGGGCATGGATACATCGTTGGTACAGCTGCAACGCCTGACGAAAATCTACCAGGAAGGTGAACAGCAGCGCGTCGTGTTCCGAGATATGGATGCCGAAATAGGGCGCAACGAATTCCTTGTGCTCCTCGGTCGCAGTGGATCGGGGAAATCTACGCTACTCAATATAATAAGTGGTATCGATCTACCCACCTCAGGCGAAGTGCATATCGACGGGGCATCTTTGGGTAGTCTGTCTGAAACGGCGCGTACCGTATTTCGGCGCGAGCACATTGGCTTCGTATTTCAGTTTTTTAACCTTATTCCCACCCTCACGGTTGAAGAGAACCTGTTATTGCCGTTGGAGCTCAATGGCAGGCTAGACGCTGGCGCGCGTATATTTGCTCAGGAACTATTAGAAGAAGTGGGCCTAGCAGATCGGGTTGCCAGTTTTCCGGATCGACTGTCGGGGGGTGAGCAGCAGCGGATCGCCATCGCGCGTGCATTGGTACATAAGCCGTTGCTAGTACTTGCCGACGAACCTACCGGCAACTTGGATGCGGAGACTGGGCAACAGGTCTTGGAGTTACTTGCACGTATGCATAGGGCAACCGGTACTACGTTAATAATGGCGACGCACAGTCGAGAAGCGGTAAATCTAGCCGACCGCATACTTACGTTTGACGGCGGCCGCCTTTACCCATCTTCTAAGCCACATACGAACCCGCGATGATACTTCGGCGTGCCAGCCTGCGTTATCTATCACGACATCCATGGGTAGTGGTCTTGTCGGTGTTGGGGGTCGCGCTTGGCGTCGCGGTTGTCGTCGCTATCGACCTCGCCAACGAGAGTGCGGTCCGTGCGTTCACGCTTTCGGTAGAAACACTTTCTGGCCAAGCGACGCATCAAATTGTGGGTGGACCGCGTGGCTTGTCAGAGGTGACTTATCGGCGACTACGCATCGACGCACAGGTGCGCACCTCTGCGCCGGTGGTAGAAGGTCATGCCCGATTACCAGATTTTGTCGGGCAGACGTTCACGCTCCTTGGCATCGATCCGTTCGCGGAAGCAAAATTTCGACCCTATGTCAGTAGCGGTCGTGACACACCCGGACTGACACAACTGCTGTCGGAGCCGGCAACCGGCCTCATAACCCGTAGTACCGCGAATCGATTGGGCATCAACGCGGGTGATACGCTCAAGCTGCGTATCGGAACTGCTTACCACACGCTATCCATCGTTGGACTGATAGAGCCTACGGATAGTGTCACTCAGCAGGGCCTTGCCTCAGTGATCGTTACCGACATTGCCACGGCACAAGAGCTGTTGGGTATGCAGGGGCGACTCAGCTGGATCGATCTCATCGTTCCCGACGACGACAGCGAACTCACACAGCGAATTCAGCGCATCTTGCCGAAGGACGCGACGATTATCCGTTCGGAAAATCGCTCCCATGCACTAAACCAAATGACACGTGGATTCAGGGTCAATCTAACCGCGTTGAGCCTTCTTGCATTACTGGTTGGTATGTTCCTGATCTACAACATCATGACGTTTTCCGTCATCCAACGACGTGAGCTTGTCGGCACGTTACGTGCCTTGGGGGTGACTCGTCGACAGATCTTTAGTCAAGTCATTATAGAAGCGATGTTGATTGGCGGTATCGGTACTGTGTGCGGCATTGCGCTTGGCATTGCTTTGGGCAGTGGGCTGGTAGAACGGGTGGTGCGAACCATTAATGACCTGTACTTCGTCGTATCTGTCAGTGAGTTGACGGTGAGCCCCTTGTCGTTGCTTAAGGGAGTGGCTGTCGGTATGGGCGCCACCCTATTAGCGGCATTGGCCCCCGCTTGGGAGGCCACGGGCGCACCGGTGAGCACCGTATTACAGCGCTCGGCGGTCGAAAGTCGCGCGACTCGACGCGCACCCCGAGTTGCCTTGGCTGGCTTTGCCGTCGTTGTATTAGGTATCGGCCTGCTGGCTATTCCGAGCCGCAGCTTAGTGCTTGGTTTTAGCGCCCTGTTTGTATTGGTCGCGGGTTTCGTGCTCGTCGTTCCGGCGGCAACCGTGTGGCTGATGAGAGGACTCAAGCCTGTTATGGGCACGCTATTTGGTTTGTTGGGGCGCCTGGCAACGCGCGGTGTGGTGGCTGCCTTAAGCCGCACCAGCGTCGCCATCGCCGCGCTTGCCGTTGCGATCTCAGCTACGGTGGGGGTTGGCATTATGATCGACAGCTTTCGTCAATCATTCCTCGATTGGCTGACCGCGAGCTTGCGTGCTGATATCTACGTTGCGGCGCCGGTCGCACAGACAGGACCGAGCGCGGCGACATTGGACGAAGATTTCATCGCGCGCGTGTCAACGCTGCCACAAGTGGCGGCCATAAGCACCGGTCGGCGTGTCCGGTTAGACGGGCCCAGGGGTGTTCAACAGCTTCTGGTCTCGGAGGTCGATCGGGAACAGTTTCGGTTGTACCAGTTGAAGCACGGGGATGTCGAGCAAGTGTGGCAAGCATTCGAAAACGAAGGCGCGGTATTGGTTTCTGAACCCTATGCCTATCGCCACGATGTAGGTTTGGGCGACACTATTTCGCTTCGTACGAACCAGGGCGAGCGCCCGTTTACCATCGCCGGCATCTATTATGACTATGGTTCCGACGAGGGGAGGGTGAGCATAAGCCGCAATACCTACAATCGATATTGGAACGACCGCAAAGTTACCTTTATCAGGATATACACTCAGCCGGCGGCGGATATCAGCGCGTTAATGAAACAGTTACGCAACGTGACGGGGGAGCATGACCTTTTTATTCGCTCAAACCAAGCACTGCGTGAAGCCTCGATCCAAGTCTTCGATCGGACCTTCGCGATTACAAATATCTTGCGACTATTGGCCACAATTGTCGCCTTTGTAGGCGTGCTCAGCGCACTGATGGCCTTGCAGCTCGAGCGCGCACGTGAGTTCGCTGTGTTGCGTGCAAACGGCCTCACGCCGCGCCAAGTCTGGCAATTGGCGATGACTGAAACGGGCTTAATGGGATTTTGTTCGGGACTGTTCGCCCTACCATTGGGCATCGGCACGGCACTGGCGCTGATTCTGGTAATCAATCGGCGCTCGTTCGGTTGGACCCTACAAGTTTCGATTGACCCAAGCGTATTAGTTTTCGGGTTGTTGCTGGCCATGGTAGCCGCGCTGTTGGCAGCGCTTTACCCGGCATTCAAGATGACACGCACGTCGCTGGCGCTAGCGTTACGTGAAAAATGACCGCTGCACGCGAGTACTAATCACGGCGCTAAAGGAGGTAAATGACGAAGCCAGGTATGCGGCCAGTCGCGCAATGGTCGTCGACCCTCGCGCTGATCTGCTTCGCATTAGGAACAACGGCGTGGACGAGCGAGCACTGGTACCCGAAGGACGACGTATTTGCCCGACTCGTTGCCGATCCGAAAGAACCGCAGAACGTCATGATCGTAGCCGATCTGGAGCCTTGTCGGCATGCCGTTTAGCTTTCGGCGCGGACCGTTTTCCTTGCGCGCGCGGTTCTTTCACCAGAGCTCTCATCTCGGCGATGAGCTGCTGCTCGGCCCAAATCCGCCACAGCGCATTAATCTCAGCTTCGAGGCGATCGATATGTTGGTCGCCTTCGAGTGGAAAGGTTGGCGACCCTAGGCTAGGGGCGCCTATGCTGTGCATGTCGATCCAAGTGACCTTGAACGGGGGCTATACCAAGCTGGTATCGATTATCGCCATGCGAAGGGCTGGTTAGGCGGCATCGATGTCAAGTGGCTGGAGGAACGGAACTGGGAACCGGGCACGAGCGCGATGGTTGGCTATCAGTTCGGCCCCAATAGAGGCGCAAACGGGCGCGCCATGAGCGCGCGACTGGTGTATTACGATGGCGTGTCACCATTCGGTCAGTTCTTTGTGCAGGATATCTCGTACTGGGGTGCCGGCGTTTGGTTTCAGTTCTAGCCGAGGACCAAATTTCGGAGCGCACTTGACCGGCGTTGGCACTGCAGGAGGAGTGACTTTCGCCCGGGATAGGATGCGCCGCGTGTCGCAACACGCTATGATGCGCTGCATTTCGTAAAAGTCGTGGAATAGAGATGAAAATGACAAGAACAAGAACGCCAGGAATCCTCACCGTCTTGCTCGGCCTCTTTTCTCTCACAAACAAACTCAACTCTGGAGCCAAGTGCTCGGTCAGCAACGGRAGTTCAACCCAACGAATTTGACGGTAAGAAAGGAGCAATACGTGAAGATATTTGGAAAGATCGTCGTAATCAGCCTACTTTTTATCGGCGCAACGCCGGGAGCAGCGGTTTTCGCTCAAGACAGTTACGAACAGTTCAAAGAGGACATCGAATTAGCCCGTGCAATAGCGCAGTTGGGGAGGGAAGTCATTGTCGAGAGAAACATGCAGCTTAACAGAGAGGACAGCAATAGATTCTGGCCGGTTTATAACGACTACCAAGCAGCTATCGGTAAAGTGAATGATAGACGGATAAAGCTGATTACCAGCTATGCAGACAGTTATAACAGCGGAAATCTGTCGGATGACAAAGCCTTGGGTTTGTTGGACGAGTTTTTGTCGATTGAAAAGGCGAGACTTAAGGTGAAAAAGAAATACGTTCCGCGCTTCAAGAAAGTGTTGCCTCCCAAGAAGGTGGTGCGATTCTTTCAGGTGGACAACAAATTAGATGCCATGGTCAAACTGGAGATGGCAAGAAACATACCGTTGGTGCAGTGATCCCCTTATGACGCGGATTCAACCGGCAGTTCATAAACTGTCACAGGTGTCTGGCGGCCACGCACAGTTACCTCGCCGATCTGGCGAAATTCGAAGTCGTTACCGGCTAATTCGACGGTGCGCTCGGCAACCAGCACGCGTGTTCCATATTCCTTATTCAGTTGTTCCAGCCTGGCGGCAAGATTGACCTCATCGCCATGTACCGTGTAACCGAGACGATCGGCATCGCCGACCGTTCCGCCGACGACGTGTCCCGTGCTAATACCGACACGCGTGTTTAGAGTAATGCCGGAGAGAAAGCGGTGGTTTGCATCTATTTGTTGTAACGCCCGCGCGGCCCGCACGGCGTTGGCGGCATGATCCGGATCTTCCACCGGTAGATTGAAGCTCACCAACATGGCGTCACCCTGAAACTGGGTGATGACCCCGCCGTACTGATGGATGGGTTCCGCCATTGTTGTGAAGTATTCGTTGAGCATGGTAATGATTTGCTCGGGTTGCAGCTGCTCGCAGATTGTCGAGAAGCCTGCAATATCGGTAAACAAGATCGTCGCCTCGCGCGATTGAGGGTGAACTACACCTCGATCTTTGAGCACGGTGTCGACGACACTTTCGGGTACGAATCGGCTAAAGGTTTGCCGGATAAAATTGCGGTCCTTCAAGCCTTCCACCATCTCATCGAATCGCAGCGTGAGTGTACCGATTTCATCGTCGGAGAGAACGGGCACCTTGGATTCCAGATTACCTTGATGCACTTGCTGCATGCTGGTAAGTAGATTTCCTACTGGGCGCGTTAAGCTGCGCACAATGAAGACGGTGATGATACCAACGAGCACAACCGCCCCCATGATATCTATCTGAAGTGCCTGTGTCGTAGTCAGGCCCTGAAGCTCGCGTAGGTCACCCAGAAGGAAGGTATCCAAAAACACCAGCGATGCCGGTATCATGGCGGTTGCGACAAACGCCAGGGCTAGTTTGTAGAGAAGCCGGCCACCATGCGGCTCTATCACGATACCAGATTGTCGAAATAGTTCCTGCCTGAGGGATAAGGTGTAGTCGTTGATCAGGAAATAGATATACGCTCCCAGATAGCCGGCATAGACGGCGTTCAGCAACAGAGGGTGAAGCATCGGCACGGGTAACGAATCGCCCCCGCAGCCGTCACAAAATACGGATTCGAAATAGAACATCGGCTGCCCCCAAATCAGCGCGAGAATGAACGTCCAACCGGCTGATAACAATGGCAACCTCCGAACCCTGCGTTGTTCCTGGCCGAAATTTCCCCGGCCGTCTAAGTGGTGTGTGACGGGCGAGAGAAGGAAATACGAACCGATCAGAATCAATGGGACCATAATAAGGCCGAGGCTCAGAATTGCGTATGGAACATGTTGAAGCCTAAGGTCCGGCGCGGCGGCGACAGCGAGCAGCACGACGATTAGCGCCAGCACAGTCGGACTTAACATAAAAAGATAATAGCGGCGAATCATTGCGTTCATTGTGGCCTACTGTTTATGTCGTTGAGGATGCGCACTGGCAAGAGGTTATGATTTGATCCGCACGCTACTGTACTAAGGGACGTGCTACTTTTAAGCAAGGCGACCTTCGAGGACGGGAATGGAAAGTCGTATGAGGACTGACATTTGGTATGCAGTATCTTCGACCCCGAAACAGTACTCAGTGACTGGCGCCAGCAGGAGGGCGACTTCGGACGAAATCTGCCACCACTTCTGCATCTAGGGGGCGCGCGTAATAATACCCTTGGGCCTCGTCACAACCTTCCGAGGCGAGGAACTGGATATGATCTGAAGTCTCTGCACCCTCTGCGAGCACTTTCATGTCCAAGTTTTTCCCGATTGCGATAATAGTACGAGTAATAGCCCGATCATCCGCGTTCTCGTGTGAGTTTCGCACAAAGGACTGGTCGATCTTTAGTCGTTGAACGGGAAAACGCTTCAAGTAACTTAGGGACGAATAACCTGTACCGAAGTCATCAATGGCCAACTCAATTCCCAGTTCGCGTAGTTGGCGTAAAACAAGTAGTGATTCGTCCCCGTCGCCCATTACCGCCCCTTCGGTAAGCTCCAACTCCAACCAATTGGGTTCAAGGTTCGTTTCCGCCAGCAGTGAGCGCACCGTGGTAACGAGGTCGGTCTTATAGAACTGAACGGGCGATACATTCACAGCGACGTGGAAAGGTGGCAATCCGGTTCCGCGCCAGTATGCGGCTTGCTCGCAGGCTTTTCGCAGTACCCAGTCCCCAAGTGGCACAATCAACTCGGAGCGCTCAGCGATAGGGATAAATTCGGCCGGAGAAATGAAACTCCCATCTGGCTGCGGCCAGCGAACAAGTGCCTCGACACCGACTAGCGCACCGGTTTTGAGATCGATCTGCGGTTGGTATTGAAGGGTGAGGGCATCGCTTTCGATGGCCGGCAAGAGCTCTCGCACCAGTCGTGCACGCGTTTCCGCCAACTGCCCCATATCGTCGGTGTAGTAGCGGAGGTCGCCCCCAGCCTCATCTCTTGCTCTTACGAGAGCGAGTTGCGTCTTGCGAAGACACTCCGCCGCATCGTCGGGTGCGCGGTACTGACAGATTCCCGCGCGCACGCTCATGAAGATGTGACTGCCCAAGGTTTGCACGGTGTTGCCAAGAAACTTAGCTTCCGCTTCCGGAGCGGACCGGCGACTCAGGCGTTTCACCGGACCGAAGGAGGCGAGCGCCAAATCACCACCTTCGAGACGCCCCATTGCAAAGGCCTCTGGGAGTTCCTTTTGCATAATGGCAGCAACCTCCCGAAGCAGGTTGTCACCGGCATCGAAGCCGAGCGCGGCATTGACGTGTCGAAGCTTTGGCAGGCTAACGACACCGAGCCACAGCTTCCCAAGTTCTTGCGTGGATGCTTGCGCTATTGCACGATCCACCTCGCTTAGGAAAGGGCGCCGAAGTAGAAATCCCGTAATCTCGTCATGGTCCGATCCCGCCAATGCGGAACCTCCCCCGGATCGGATCGGTTTATCGTCAGACACGGTATGGTCCCTCGTTTGTTCTCACACTCTCAATGTTTTTGTTGTTTTTGGGCGTTAGGTAGTTTCACTGAGGTCAAGGAAACCTCCCACATTGCCTGATATTACCTGAGTCCCTACCGTTCAACTAGTTTCCAATGCGGGGTCGGCCCACCCCCGTGGACTTACATACACGATCGGCGGGGGCAAGGAAATATGTCACAATGTAGCGAGTACCTCTACAAGTAAACGTTTATAATCACCGCGCTTTATCGTCATCTCGACAAAATCCGTCACTAGTCACATATTTTGAAGGCGAAACCAAAAGTAAAACGGCACGTGCGTAAGATCATTAGTTGGTCGGCCATTACGTTGGTGGCACTGATCGCTGTGCTGTTAGTAATCCTGCTGTTAGTCGATGTCAGCGTCTATCGTGGCCCGTTGCAATCCGGGGTCAGTGCGCTCCTCGGGCGGTCGGTACGGTTTGAAGGCGACATATCGTTGACACCCTCGCTTTGGCCCAGGATTGTCATCGAGGACGTACACATTGCCAATCCGGCGTGGGCATCGCGACCGGATTTCGCACGTGCCGAACGTCTCGAATTTCAAGTGGCATTGTTGCCGCTCATCGCAGGTGATTTAAAGATCCTGAGTCTAGCGCTCGATGGCGTGGATATATTGCTCGAAGGCAGCCCAGATGGCATTAACAACTGGACGTTCAAACAAAAGAAGCCCGAGCAAACCCGTCAGCTCCTCTACATAAAGTTAATGACAGCGCGACAGTCCGTGATCGGGTATCGTGTCGGCCCCGATCGTGTGCACCGTTTTACGGTCGTTGAAGCCGAGGTTGTGCTGACCGAGGGGCAACGTATCCAGATCCAAGGTACCGGCAAATATCGCAATGTTCCCTTCACGCTCTCGCTTCTAGGCGGCACGCCCGCCGAGTTCATAGCGGCCAAGCCGTGGCCGGTCGAGGTCATGGCGCGGGTCGCCGAGACAACTATTAATGCCGAAGGCACTGTTAGCCGGCCGCTTGAGGGCGAGGGATTCGACCTTCGTGTCACGGTCGAAGGCACACAACTTGGCGAGCTCGCGCCATTATTTGACGTCGCGCTCCCAGCACTTGGGCCTTATGCATTGTCCGGCCGCGTAACCGAAGCAGACAACCGTTACAGCATCACGAATTTTACCGGCCACCTAGGCGAAGCGGGCACTTCGACCTCGCTGATTATTACCAACGGAACAGCTTTCGCGCCACACAGCAAGCCGGTTGAGCTGAATATCGAAGGTAAGTATGGCAATACCCCCTTTAACGTTTCATTGATCGGTGGTTCGCTCAACGAATTATCGGGCCGTCGTCGACCCTGGCCGGTGAAAGTCGAAGCCGATGCAGCCGGGGCGAGACTCACGGTTGACGGTAAGTTAGCAACGCCAACTGACGAGCAGGGATTCGATGCCGCGGTAAGAATCAATGGTCGGGAGTTCGGGGACCTATCCGCCCTGCTGGACACTAAGCTGCCAGCGCTGGGACCATATGATTTATCCGCGCATGCCGTCATCCTTGAGAAAGGTTTGAGTGTGACGGCTCTCAAGGGCCACCTTGGAAGCGCTAACGTGCCCACACGCCTTGCCATTGCGAAGGGGAAAGTCTCAGTACTGCAAGGTGAACCGATTAAGCTAGACATCGAGGGTGTCTACGGAGATACGCCTTTTGTGGTCTCGCTCATGGGTGGCACGCTGACCGAACTGAATAGACCCAGCCGACCCTGGCCGGTTAAGGTCGAAGCACGCGCCGCCGGTGCGACATTACTCATCGACGGCGAGATTGGCAAGACGATCACCGAAGGATTCGACCTGGCAATAAAGCTCCATGGTAAGCAGCTCAGAAAACTGAAGTCTTTGGTGGGCGTTACTGTGCCCGCGCTTGGGTCTTACGAGCTCTCCGGTCGTGTTCTCGGCCAGGAGACAGGCTATAGCATCAGCGATCTTAGCGGCCGTATTGGCGGTGCTGGCGCGTCGATGCGCGTTACGGTCACAAAGGGTAAACTTATGTTGCCCCGAGGTGAACCGATTAATCTAGACATCGAGGGTGCTTACAGCGATACGCCTTTTGCAATTTCTCTTAATGGCGGCTCACTTACTGAGTTGACTCAACCCACCAAGCCCTGGCCGATCACGCTTACCGCGCGCGGTGTTGGTGCGACCTTGAATGCAAACGGAACAGTTGCCGATCCAATAAAGGTCAAGGGTTTCGACCTACAAGTAAAGATCAGGGGTGAGCGCTTCGACGCACTGGAGCCACTGTTTGGAGTAGCGTTACCTGCGCTCCGCGCGTATGAGTTGTCGGGTCATATTGTCGATGGCGATGGTCGCTATACCATCACGGGTCTCAAAGGCGAGATCAACGAGACCGATATCACCGGTGCGCTCGATCTCGTAACGACCGGGCCGCGCCCGCATGTGACGGCTACGCTCACGTCCACYWMMWSMKACRKCGNCMASCSWKATCNNTANCNAYKSWYWSMCCYRCRCNGACGNNMTWCCNNTCTNTCCRGTYYGCTKAACYTGGCRATCYCAYGGMATRCYCTACGKGCYTTTGATGCYGACCTTAATRTTGRSATCRAGCGARTCAYYGGTGGCCCRACGAYGRTTCGTGATCTYGCARTCARCGCCAAGCTTGATAACGGGCGGGCSACGTTTRCGCCSRTCMAAGTATCTCTGCCMGGTCTTCARATWAMAGGTCGCCTYGAGCTTGATGCGCGCGRCGAMACCCCYAGTGTGACAYTTGATGCCTCGATTGATCGCTTGGACGTGGCAAAAGCGCTGAARATGTTTTCCGACATTGACCGCCTGCATGGTGTTGTAACGAACGCTARTATTAGCTTTGCGGGCAAGGGCAAGACGGTCGAGRCACTATTGGAACAATCTACCTTCCAASTCACATTGCAATCAGCCGACATCGACTATCTCGCCAAGGAARATGGGGAAKTCATTCCGATCAAGATATCTARCGGCRAGGCCAAGGCGGACCAYGGRCAGGCAYTGGARRTKGYGATYGAGGGCACGATCCGYGATWTACCWGTSAGTTCAAGGTTAATGACCGCTAGCCTTGCCAATCTAGCGGCAGACCCCAAGGTCTGGCCCGTTACGCTATCTGTAAACGCGCCCGATGCGTCTTTAGACGCAAAGGGCACACTGACCTGGCCACTCGACGGAAAAGATTTCGACCTCGAATTCACGTTGAACGGGAATAAGCTGAGCGGGTTGGGTCCGCTGTTAAAGGCCGAGTTACCTGCGCTTGGCCCCTATGCTGTTAGCGGTCGGCTCGTCAATGCCGATGACACCTACAGCCTTAGTGAACTCGAGATCAAAGTTGGCCGTAACCACGCTACCGGCAATCTCGAGATAGTTACGTCCGGGCCACGACCGAAGCTTATCGGTAGTTTGCGCGCGGACGGGGTTGATCTCGAAAATTTAACTAAACAGCTAAAGGCACCTAGGGACCAGGCGCCGGCAAAGCGAGACGATGCCCGGCTAATCCCGGATGTCACGATCCCAACCAAAGCGCTTCGAGCGATGGATGCCGAATTGAATCTGAACCTCACCAATCTATTTGCACAAACGACAGACCTTGGCGACGTTGTAGTAAAAGCGAAACTAGATGACGGCCATCTGCTCATATCGCCCTTCAAGGGGACGCTATCGGGTGGCCAGCTATCCGGTGAACTCGATGTGGATGCGACAAAGGATATACCGGTGATYAGGTTCCAATTGACAGGCGAGCATATCGACTATGGCGCCTTGCTTAARGCYTTGGAGGTCACAGAYGCTATCRARAGCGTGCTCGACGTAGATATCGATGTCACTGGCCGTGGCAACACACTGCGCAGCGTGTTGGCGGACGCCAACGGTTCGGCCGTGCTTRTCAGTGGGCCGGGYAGCATTGGCCACGAGGGCTTRGACYTATGGGGYGYTGASCTACTAACCGGCATTATGACGGTAGCCACGGYAGCACTGAAGACCAARAAGGCGACTARATTGAATTGCATGGTATGGCCTTTGGATGTGACCAATGGCGTGGCGCGGAGCGAAGCCATCCTGATCGATATGCCTAAGATCACCGTAGGTGGCAGTGGYACCATAAACCTYGGCACCGAAGAATTGGRTCTGCTGCTAAAACCCGCACGCAAGAAAGCGAGTWTCTTGAGTTTRGGYCCGYCRRTGCGAGTTACAGGAACGCTCTCYAAGCCTAAMACCAARGTWGMRGGYAAAGCCAAAACATTCGGTAAAGCRYTGCTTCCTTTYTTCAACCCCGCCTTCCTGTTGGTGAYGGCTGAAGCAGGCACCGGCGAARYGAATCCCTGTSTAGCTGCAATCGCTGGTGGCGATTCCGCTGGTGAGGCGACGAAGAAGCGACGCAGTTTACTAAGCGGATTTTTGAAAAGGCTGACGATACGCGGTAGTCGGCCGAATGCTGAGACGGTGGAGGCCAACTAAGTATGAATACTAGGTTGTCGACGGTTACGAGTTCACGTCAGGAGGCCGAATAATGAGATTGGGGGGTAGACTGTGGTTGTCAGTGATTCTGATATTGATCGCTGGTTGTGCAAGCTACCCGATCAATCCATCTATCGATCAGGTCAATGAAAGCAAGGGCTATCGATTTGCCAATCTAGCGTTGGGTAAAAAGAACACGGACGAGCTGTTCGTCGTTGTCAGTCTGTCTGGCGGTGGCACCCGGGCAATGGCGCTTGATTATGGTGTTCTAAGTTACCTCAACACCCTTCACATCGATGATGGGGGCCGGACACTCCTGGATGAAGTCGATATCATCAGTAGCTCGTCCGCCGCCAGCATCGTCACTGCCTACTATGGCCTATACGGTAAGGATGCTTTCCTAGATCGGTTTAGGAACGACGTCTTAAATCAGAACATGGAGCGCGCGCTCAAGCGGCGATTGTTAAATCCCCTTCGATGGCCGCGCCTCTGGTCCGGCACATTCAGCCGCGGTGATCTCGCAGCCGAGTATTTCGACAAGGAGATATTCGAGGGGCATACGTTTGCAGACATGCGCATGGTTCGGCCCATGGTCATTGTTAACGCCACCGATATGGGAATAGGATCGCAGTTCCCATTCGTACAGGGCAAATTCGATGCGCTTTGCTCGGATCTCTCACAGTTTTCGGTGGGTCGTGCGGTAGCCGCCTCGTTGGCATTCACGCCCGGTTTCACGCCGATTACGCTCAAGAACTATGACAAGACGCTATGCGGATATACAACGCCGAATTGGGTACGGGCAGCCTTGAAAGCGGGGGTCGAGAGCAATGCGCTGGTCTACGCCCAGGCCAGGGATTTTGTCAGCTACGAGAATACCGAGCGCCGACCCTATATTCATCTACTCGACAGCGGTATTGCCGACAATATCGGTATACGCATTCCCGGGCTCGTTTTTGCCGTGCGCGATACGCCCTGGAGCCAAGCAGATCGTCTTCTCGACGGCACCATCAGAAGGTTGGTGGTTGTCATTGTCGACGCCAAGCCCAAGCGCGACTTCAAGGGTGATCTCAAACCCAAACCACCAGGCGCCGCCACATCCGTGCGGGTTGCGGCCACCCGCCCGCTTGCCAATTACTCGTACGAGACCGTCGATCTTATTCGAAAGGGTATGAAGGATCTTGCTAAAGGAACTGAAAGTTATAATGAAAAGCGTAGCGCATGCGAGATGCACGCAACAACCATGTGTGCCCAGCGATCAAAACCCAACCAGTGCCATAGCGAGGTCATTGGCAGTTGCTTTCGGGCCTTTCGGGTTACCGACGCCGATCGACCGCCGAACCTGGACCTATATATGGTGCATGTGAACTTCGAATCCATCGACGATGTCTCCCGGCGACAAAGGCTGCTCCAGAACCTTCCGGCAGATTCAGCGCGAATCGAGTCACCTCCAGCTGCGCCGCTCGTTCAC
>LXTK01000139.1 GCA_001643475.1 Proteobacteria bacterium SPGG2
GCCTCGGCCTCGACTTCGGCGCGCCTTACACCGATATCGCGTAAGAGATGATCGGAGAGTTCCAACAGATGCCGACGCTGGCGCGAACGATCGTGCCACATACCGACCGGATTCACGGCACGCCGCCACAGGGACTGACCAGGATGGTGCGCCCAAAAGCATTCTGCATCAAAATCTAAAAAGTGATAACTGGTTGCTAGTGTTTTCATGGTCTGTTTTCTCTCAAAAGGTTTACCAATAACTGCTTCTCGTTTCACTGATAGCAACCGCCGTGTCAGTCGGCTTCACGCGCAACCACCATAAACTTATAAGTAAAATCAAATAGTTATGAGATGTTGGGGTGAGTGCACAAAAAACCGAGGGTGCGTATAGACCCGTGCCATAAGACGGGTCCGTCAAATGCAGTGGAGGGGTGACTGACTTCTCAGTGAGGAGATAAGATCAGCTCTCGTTATAACTGACCTCAACCCATTTACGAGTGCGTGCTTCTCTATCGTAGATATGGAAGCCCGGCATAGCGTGACCATACAGGTGCAAAGACACCACACGCTGGCCGTCAGCCGGATTGCCGGTTATGTGAATGTGATCGGGATTCGGAACAAAACTAGTGACCGCGCCCGGGGAGAGTAAGATGACTCCCCCACGTGCCAGCTCCACACCCGTCATTGCGTTTTTCCCTTTGTCGTCCACGCGCATGAAGTTGCGCTCTTCCAGATTGCCCTCAAGCACACCGACAACGCCCCAGGTGCCATGATCATGGATAGGCGTCCACTGGCCTGGAAGCCAGACCAGTGCGTACAGGCTCATAGTGTCTGCTTCTTCGATATAGATTGCATTACGCGCATAGTGGTCTGGATCACTGCGAAAATGTTCGGGCTTCAAGAAACTCTTGTCGCCGTTTAGCAAGCGATACATAACTGGCGTGATTTGCTCTACACAATCGGCTGGGAATTGGCATTCGCAAATCTTCTTACGACAATCTTCAATAAACGTATCTAGTGTGTAGCCAGTCATGCTCTTCACCTCTGGCGTGCGATCAATCCGATCGCATTGCATACCAATCGCGCTGCGGTCAGTGCTGCCAAACCCTGTGGATCGCGCTCGGGCATAAACTCGACAATGTCAAAACAGGCGATGCGGGCCTTCGCAGCAACACCTTGGAGCAACGTCACGACCTGCCAATAACTAAACCCGCCGGGCGCGGGACCGATGACAGCTGGCATAATGGCAGGGTCGAGCCCATCGCAATCGATGGTCACCAACACCTCGCTGCTATCGGGAATCAACTTGAGGACCGATGAAACCCCGTCGGCGTGTAGGGCTTGCGCCGGAAAGATATGCGCACCTCAGGCCCGGGCATCGTCGAAGTCCTGCGGCCGAGCGCTACCGATTCCACGAGCCCCGACCTGCACGATACGTTTCACCCACGGCATCTCCGATGCTCGACGCATGGTGCTGCTAAGTCCATAGCGCTCGCCACCAACCTCATCACGCCAGTCGATATGTGCATCCACCTGCAATACCGTAAACTCCCCACGCCCTTTGAATGCCTCGAATACCGGAATGGGTACGGAGTCGTCACCGCCAAGAACAATGGGTATGGCGCCCCGCTCGAGGATTGTTCGCGTAGCCTTTGTGATGCGCTCACGATTCCCGGCCGTGTCCTGCGCGTTTCCATCTAAATCACCACAATCGAGTGCCTTTATCCCACCATCGCCCAAGACCGGTCCGCCAAGGTCAAAGTCAAAGTGGTTAACGGCCGAGACGAAGTCGGCCGCACCGATCCGAATCGCAGTCGGTGATGTCGCCGCGTAGGTACCCAGTGACGCATAAGGTGTGGCAATAGGTACGCCGATAATGGCGATGTCGGCGGCAAGCGTGTTCAGATCCAAACATCGTTCGAATCCAAGAAACGATGGCGTTTCATCGTCGTGGGTGTCCCCGAAAAGCTGACCGAGCTTAACCATCGTGCTACGCGTTAGAAGCCTCATTGAAATCAGGTTGGATACTAAGGAAATAGTCTTTCCAATGTGAGCGCAGTGCTTCCTCCGTAGCGCCTATATCGTAAGCAGGACTCGATAGCGGCAACGCCTTTTCGACCTTTAGTTTCACAATGCCATTGATCCTGTTGCTGAGGTCTCCCCACTGCGAGAACCGTGGAAATAACTCGTCGAACTCCGTCGTATCTCGGGCAATGAAACTGGCGATTCCCTTTGCCCTGAATCCCTTTCTTGCAAAGGGATCAACGAAATTTACTTCCATAGCAGGTCTTTCCTCGAGGTTCTTTATAGTATTTGGCGAGCGGATTTCACCGAAAATCAGATGTTCGTCGTCAAGTACGAGAAATGTCCCTTTAGGAGACAGATTGGGTGTCCCATCTTCGCGCACCGTTGCAACGAAGCCGAGCTTCTGTTGTTCAACCACCCGCTTCATATCGTCCGTTAGTTTCCCCATGCGCAACCCCTTTTGGTTAGCTTTGCCACATATCTGATTCGCCAATGCCCAATTCTTGAAGATCGGTTGCACGCAACGGTGCGTCAGTCGCCAACATAAATTCATCCAACTGCGGCGGTTTAACTGTCGTTCCCGATAGCATTGCGTGCACCTGCCCTCGGTGATGAATCTGGTGCACAAAAAGGTGGGTCAACACCCGGTCCGTTCTATCGATATAGGTGTTACCGTCGTCGCGCAACAACTTAACTGGCTTCGAGAGCCGTGCTTCGGTGAGGGCATCACAGAAATCGATAAGACACTGGTCAGCAAGACGTTGTGCGGCGATCAGCTCCTTCGCGGTAGTACAGGGTATCTCATTATCGTACACCGACCGGCCAAGGCCGCCCTCCTCGAGGGCATCAAGATAAAACCAGTCCACCGTCAGTATGTGATTCAAGGTCGTCTGGATAGATGGAAAGAACCCAGTTCGCGGGGCCGTAAAAGCCGCCTGCGTGAGCTGCACACAGGCCTTTAGTAATCGGTAGTTCGACCACGCGTTGTTTCTAGCTAGCTCACCAAAATAGCCTGTTGTCGATGCCATGGGTAGCTCGCGCCCCTTTCTCGCCACCGCGTAAGTTCGGACCCAACCTCGATTGTTCCGACTCTAACACTTCTTCTAACACCTTCATTAATCTTTTGTTTTTAGAGCAATTTGAAGGTGCCTATGCGCCCGGCGTAGACTAGGCGATCACCACAGTGAGGTACGGCCAACACAGTTGGCCACGGTGGGCTCTCTTACAACGATAACCAGGCGGAGGGACACCATGACACGACCAGTAATGCGCCTGTTGGATCCGTTCACGGGTCTCATGGAGTGTAAAGTATGCGGTACCCGTCACGCCGCGCTGCGGCGCCCGGGCAGCGGCGGCAAATATGTCCGGGGTTCGTGGCAATGTATAAACGGCTGCCAATTGACACCGCCCCCGAGACGGGAAAATCCTGATGTGAGGCCGTATAAGTAGCGCAAGGCGCCTACGGCGATGGCGGCCGCTGCGACCCTAGACTAGGCCGGCCATACTAATGCTGCAACAAGGCCAAGGATGAGCAACAACGGGATCAGCCATCTTAAGAATCCGAGTGACCGTTGCTTGGTGTTGTTCGTCGCCAAATGCGCACGATACGCCTCGACGACTTGTTGCTGTTCTTCCGCATCGAAGTAGTAGGGTCGTCCGTCTGCGATATCCTTGGCAATCGCTTTGAGTTCATCCATGTCCCGCCCGATCACGGTCTCGCCCAGGGTGGAATTTTTCGACAGAATTAAGGATCGCGCCACTTGGTATTCCGATTCTGGCGTGTAGTGACACGCCGAGCAGGTAGTGGTGGCATGCTTCTTAAATGCGCCGCACCGAACGCAAACCGACTTTCTGGCCAATGCTCGTTCCTCAAGAGTCAGTCGTGATCGTCGTCGCCGGAGCTCTCCGCTAGACAGCCAGCGCAGACGGTTATGGTGCGCTTGCCGTCGAACACCTGACGGACCTCGCCCTCAATCGTTCCGCAAAAGACGCACACTGGATCATCGTCAGAACTGGCCCGCGTGTGATGAACGAATTCTTCCCGCCATTCCCCGGCGAGCGTCTTAAAGCGCATTCGCAGGATCTCGCTTTGCTTGGATATCAGTTCCACGGCGCTTGGCTTCCGTCGTGGCTTATCGGACATGCTGTGAACCCCCCTTAAACCTGCGCATCCCCATACCTAGAGTATAGATGGGGGAATTTGATTGCTTAGGCGGTTGGGCTCACATCGGCAGGTGCATATCCCTCGTACTGCGGCAAATCATCGCTGATGGTTTCCAAGGGCGACTTGGACGAGACAAAGATGTGCTTTTCCGACGTCTTAGGGTGGCCGGGGTGTGCATCCTGCTCGAGGACAGCCGGCTTGTACCACATTACCCCCGGCTTGCGGTCGCTTTCTGCGAACAAATGACAACCGCAGGTACGGCAAAAGTGCCAACGGGCATTAGGGCTGCGGTAGGTCGATAGGTTCTCCTCGCCTTGCTCGATCTCGATGTGCTCGCGCATCATGAAGGCGTAGGTGGCAAACAGGGTGCCATGCAGGCGCCGACACCTCGTGCAGTGGCAATGATAGACCTCTGCCGATGGCTGATTGACCTTGAATCGCACCGCACCACATTCACAGTGTCCAAATATCGGTTGAAATGACGCCACGTCGCCTCCTTGTATTTGATCGCCAGACATAAACCGGCGATCCCACAGAGATCTTTCCACCCGTAGAATGTACGGTCCACTCGAGCCCCCCAATGAACAATCGAAGCACAGCAGAATCCTGCCTGACCTGTGGAAGCGCGATCTTATGGATCTTACTGCCCATCGTATGGGCACTCGGTGCGTATCTTTGTTGTGAATGGCAAACCTTGCGGCCAGGACCTGGCGATAAGCTCGTAATCGGAGAAGTCGCAGACAGAGAAATGAGGCCTTTATATTCACCCCGGCGTTTGGCATGAAGCCATCATACCGCTAGATAGTAGTGCTGATTTTCTCGACAAACAGGGCAAGGTACACGCACACGCGAGCTGTGACTTGATAACGAATTTGGGACGTACCTATGCTGTCCGCTGGAATACGAACACTGCTCTTAGTGTCCGATCGAAAAATTATTCTTACCTGTCGTGTCGCAACCGCGTATTAAAAAGAGCGGGCGTCGACCGTAGTCATGGGCCTGATGCGGCTCAGCCATCTGTTGGCCCAATTCGTGATCGTAATGGCAATGTCCGGGCATAATCCTGACGACAAATGCGGCCCGCCGCCGGTCAGTGTTATTGGCCTTTGATCCGTGAATCATATAAACATCGTGAAACGATACTTCACCTGCCTTCAATAGCAGATCATAGGCGGTGCTCTCATCGTAATGCTCTGAATCACACACCTTGTTGATGGATAGATTCTCATTTTCTTCCCAGTGATGGCTAAAGATCTTCCGCGCCTTATGTGAGCCTGGGATGAAGCGCATCGGACCGTTCTCCGGTGTTACGTCGTCAAGCGCAACCCAAATGGAAATCGTTTCCAGCGGGCGAATGGGATAATAGTCACCGTCCTGATGCCACGGTGTGGCCTTGCCACAACCGGCTGGTTTACCAAAAATCGTTGTACCCCATAGAACCAAATCATTGCCAACGAGTTGGGCGACCATATCGAGTAAGGCCGGTTGGGTAGCGAATTCAAGCCATACACGCGATCCTTCAACACCCTGTGCCCCCGGTTTTTCAAGGTGTGGGCCCAGCATAATGTCAGATGCGATATCAGCATTATCCGCCAACAGGCGCGCATAGGCCTCGCGCATGCTCCCCAGTGCATCCGAGGGCAATCGATATGAAGGAACGAGGTAACCCTGTTCGTGATAGCGAGCGATTTCCGCCTCAGTCAACTTCACAGGGTTACCTCATAACGCCCAATTTCTGATGCGCAGTTAGGGCGTCCTTACCCGATAGACTCCATCGTGTTCGCGCGCGTGCTCTACAACCCTAAGGCCAAAGGACTGACCGGCACGCGCGTCGCTAACGTGCACATGGTCGATCTCCATAGATTCCACCGTCTGGGTAAAGTCGCTCGTGTGCCCTTTAATGCGGATTGTATCTCCCACTCGCAGAGCACCGGCATCGAGATGCACTACCGCAACCGATAGATGCGTGTAGTAATGTGTCACTATACCGACCCGCTCTTCATCGGGTATGGGTGTCACAGCCGGTGCTGCCGTGACTTTTGCTGGCGCCTTGCTGCGTGGTGTTGCCTTTCGTTTGGCAACTTTCTTTTTTGCCTTGGCCTTTTTCCTTGCTTTTTTCGCTACCTTCTTCTTGGCGCGTTTTTTTACCGTCTTCTTTCCAGATGTCCTTGCAACTTTTTTCTTCGCACGCCTTTTCGCAGTTTTCTTTTTCGCCGTAGTCTTCTTCCTAGCCTTCCTGGCGACCTTCCTCTTCTTTGCTACCTTTCGTTTCTTTCGAGCTACTGGCTTGCGTTTCTTTGCCTTCTTACTCTTTTTGGATCGTTTGCTCTTGTTCCTTGTTGCCATCTTCTCGCCCTCCATCAAAAGGATGTTGAAATGTTGCCATTTTATCCATGTGATTAACAGTATCAGGCGCGGCTACCGCCATCGAGGACCACCGGATGCCCTGTCATGGAGCGCGCCGAGTCGGATGCGGCAAACAAGGCCAGATCCGCTACTTCCTCGGCTGAACATACGCGATTGAGGGGTACGTTCGCCGCCGACGCCTTAAGCCCCGTATCTGCGTCAATGCCGCGCTGGACGAACTCGCCACGCAACATCGGCGTATCGACGTCGCCCGGACACAGCGAGACAACGCGTATCCCTTCGTGTGCGTGGTCAACCGCCATGGCGCGGGACATCTGAATCACAGCGCCCTTGCTTGCACAATACGCCACAAGATGGCGACTGCCAGTCAATCCTGCATCCGAGGCAATGTTGATGATCACGCCACCGTTCTGGCGCAATCTCGGAATAGCGGCGCGACACACATAGAACATTCCGTTTACATTGACAGCAAAGGTATCTAACCACTGCTCATCCGTTGTCGCTTCCACGGCAGCGTGATAGATAATACCAGCCGAGTTAACGACGATGTCCAACTTGCCCATGGTCTGCACCGCATAATCGACCAACTCATCACAAAAACTGCTGGCGGCGATATCTCCAGCCTTAAACTTCGCAATATTGCCATGCGCCGACATCCTGGCACACACAGCGTTACCCCGTTCGCGGTTACGCCCGGTTATGACCACATCGGCCCCACTGGCCGCAAAACTTTCCGCTATAGCCTCACCCATCCCAGACGTGCCGCCGGTAATGAGTACCGCCTTATTAGAAAAACTATATTGGGGACGTCGGTATCCCATGACACGTCCTCTTCATTTCCATTTATTCAGTACACAACACTGGCGCTCTCAGATATCAAACATATAATCGGCGCACCGTGCCGGGTCAAAAGACTTACCAATACCTGCACAACAGTTATCTAGCGCAACACA
>LXTK01000197.1 GCA_001643475.1 Proteobacteria bacterium SPGG2
TTTGATAGCGGTGTCTGGCGCGAGTGGGCCAAAGATCTGGCGCGCCGATTTCGAGTAACGCGAATCGACCTGCCGGGCTATGGGGCTAGTCGCGATGTCGCCAGCGACTTCAGCTTTGCCAGCCTGGCCGAGCAAGTGTTGGCGCAATGCGATACACCGCTAATTTGGGTCGGTTGGTCGTTAGGCGGCATGATAGGCTTGGCGGCCGCCGGCGCCGGGCATCCGGCCATTGTCGGACTAGGGTTAATAGGCGCGACGCCTAAGTTCTCACAGGACGACGATTGGCCACACGGTATGGAGCTTGAGCAACTGAATCAGGTTACGCGTGAACTCGAACAAGACGCGCGCGCGACATTGTCGCGTTTCGCGAGCCTGCAACGCGGGGTCGGCGATAGCCGCGGATTGTTGCGGCCCCTGCGTCAAGCGCTATCTGCCGAGGTGCCGACCATGCAGGCGTTGCGTGCGGGCCTAGCGTTATTAGGGCAGGCCGATCTACGGGCGCAGGTTGCATCTATTAATGTCCCCGTTGCGCTCATCCACGGCAGCGATGACCAAATCGTACCCATCGGCGCCGCCCAACATTTGGCGGCGCGGCTCCCGCATGCAACTCTAATTGCGATAGAGGGTGGCGGACATGCACCGTTTCTTTCGCACCCACTGGATTGCACCGCCGCCGTGGCGGCGATCCAAGCATGAGTACCATGATGCTTGATAAGGCCCAGGCCCGTATGGCCTTCACGCGTGCAGCCGACACGTACGACGACAGTGCGGTCCTGCAACGCGAGATCGCTGAGCGTATGCTGGACCGTTTGAATGTGATCAAACGTCGACCCGAGCGTATTATCGATGTTGGTTGTGGCACCGGTTTTTGCGGGCAAGTCTTAGAGAAACGCTATAAAGGTGTGTCCATCGTCGGTATCGATGTCGCCGAATCCATGCTCACTGCGGCAAAAGCCAAAACGCGCTGGCGCAGCCGCCAGCGGTTCGTCTGTGGCGATGCCGAATACGTGCCCTTGACCGCGGGCAGCGCCGACATGGTGGTGTCCAACCTAACCCTGCAATGGTGCAATCCAGACAAGGTATTCAAGGAGTTCGCACGCGTGCTGCGACCGGGCGGGCTACTTATGTTTAGTAGTTTCGGCCCGGATACCCTGAAGGAATTGCGCGCCGCTTGGCGTAGCGTCGACGATCAACCCCATGTGCATGCCTTTATCGATATGCACGATCTCGGCGATGCCTTGATGCGTGCCGGGTTTGCCGATCCGGTCATGGACGTCGAGCACTTCACGCTCACGTATCCGGACGTCATGACGGTGTTGCACGATCTCAAGAATCTCGGTGCGCACAACGTCGACGAAGGGCGCGCCCGCGGGCTCACCGGCAAGACGCGTTTCGCCCGATTCAAGGCGGCCTATGAGAGCCAGGCGCGCGATGGTCTCATCCCGGCCAGCTTCGAGGCGGTCTATGGCCATGCCTGGATACCGGAAGCGGGCGCAACCCGTAAGGCCACTGACGGTTCCGTGGCCATCCCCGTCAACCGCATCGGGCGGCGGCGATGACGGCGCGTGGCGGCTGGTTCGTCACCGGCACCGATACCGAAATTGGCAAGACCTGTGTTTCTGCCGGACTACTGGCGGGGCTGGCGCAGGCGGGCCTCACCTGTGTCGGTATGAAACCGGTGGCCAGCGGCTGCTCAAACACCGCCGATGGCCTGCGCAACGATGACGCCGAACGTCTGCAAGCGAGCAGCAGCGTTAAGATCGACTACCAAGATGTGAACCCCTATGCATTTGAGCCGGCGGTGGCGCCGCACCTAGCGGCGCATGCGGTTGGGGTTACTATCGATCTCGATAAGATCCATACGCACTACCAGCGCCTGTGTGCCAAGGCCGATTGGGTGGTGGTCGAGGGGGTGGGCGGTTGGCTGGTGCCACTGAACGATGAGGCAACCATTGCCGATCTGGCGAGGATGCTAGGCCTACCGATCATCTTGGTGGTGGCGATTCGCTTGGGCTGTCTCAACCACGCCCTGTTAACGGTGGAAGCGATYAAGCAGGCCGGRCTGCCGCTYGCCGGCTGGATCGCCAATCGGCTCGCGGACCATGGCGAGTTGGTAAAAGARAACATYGCCACCCTCAAGACGCGCATTGACGCGCCGTTGTTGGGCGACTTGCCTTACCTATTAGAAGATCCGGCRCCCTCGAAGGTGGCCACGTATCTGCAGCTAAACAMGTTATTRGCGCCCAARTAGCGGTGTCTCAYAAGCGCAACAGCTTGGTTGCAGSCCTAGGGACCATGTGATAGCGTCCGCAAAATTCGCGACCGATGAGTTACGCTGCTCRGGTAGCCGTGATCTTGRACAGCTTAGGCCAGGGGCGGCGSGTTACCAATTAGAAGAGTGGRTKNNTTRCSNNGGCRGRRMWSRMNNCGSCSRCSAMKGNNNTGTGCGGCGRTCGAAAACTGTAGAGGGCACCATGGCACAAGCGCCAACGGCGTCACCGACGCACATCGTTATCCGCCCCAACCGGTTGTTGTCTTTTCGTGGCATGGTTTGGTTGTTCCTGGCGTATCTAGGGCTCATGGCGGTTATCGGGCTTGGGTTTTTGGGTACTGGTGCATGGATGGCGTTGCCGTTTGCGAGATTGGAAGTCGTCGTTATCGGCGCCGTTTTCTATTATCTGGTCTATCGCCACGGCGATGATCATTAAATCGTCCTTCTCGATGGCGACAATCTGAGTATTATCAAGTGCGAGGGTAGGTCGGAGTCGCGCTACGATTTCCAACGCTACTGGGCCCGAGTCTCGTTGGAGCGTGGTCGCTACACCTCGTACCCGTCGCGCCTGATGGTCGGTTCGCACGGGCAATTCGTCGAGATAGTCGCCAATCTGCGGGAAGAAGAGCGGAAGGTGCTGGCGAAAAAACTGCGAGCGCTGATCGCACTGACAGTATGATTTGGACCGGCGTGTGCACGGGCGCACAGGGACAACAGAGGATTCGACCAATATTTAATCTTACGGGGGAGACAAGTATGTCCTCAATTTTTCCGGTGAGCAGCGACGGGCTGCTTCGCCTGATCTCGGATGTGGGACTGGTTCTGTTACCCGGGCTCGCTTCGGCGGACTACGGACCTTCGGCGGACTGGGGACTGAATCTCCAGCGGCCCGTTACCGAGATCGCCCGGGATATATTGGATCTGCACAACCTCATCCTCATCATCTGCGCGATCATTTTCGTGGTCGTATTCAGCCTCATGTTCTATGCCCTGTTCGCCCACCGCAAGAGCCGCGGCCACAAGGCAGCCACGTTCCACGAAAATTCCATGTTGGAGGTGGTATGGACCATCATCCCGTTCGCGATCCTGGTGGGCATGGCGATTCCCTCCACGGCCACGCTCTTGAGAATGGACGACGTGACCGGATCGGACATGACCGTCAAGATCACGGGATACCAGTGGAAGTGGCGCTATGACTACCTTGACTATGACGTCGGCTTCTTCAGCGTGTTGAGCACGCCGCGCGAGCAAATCGAGAACCAGGCGGACAAGGGGGAGCTTTATCTGCTGGAGGTGGACAACCCGCTGGTTCTCCCCGTCGGCAAGAAAGTCCGTTTCCTGCTGACCGCCAATGATGTGATTCATTCCTGGTGGGTGCCGCAGCTCGGCGTGAAGAAGGATACCGTCCCTGGCTTCATCAACGAGACCTGGACCCGAATCGATGAGCCCGGCACCTACCGCGGCCAGTGCGCCGAGCTCTGCGGCAAGGATCACGGCTTCATGCCCATCGTGGTAAAAGCCGTCAGCGACCAGGAGTTCGCGGCATGGGTGCAACAGCAGAAGGAGCTGATGGCGGCGGCGGCGGACAAGACCTGGGGCATGGAGGAACTCATGAACCGCGGAAAGACGGTCAATAATCAATGTATCGCCTGCCACGGGCCAACCGGCCAGGGTGTCCTCGGCGTGTTCCCGGCGATCGCGGGCGGCAAGATCGCTACCGGCCCGGTCGAAGAGCACTTGAAGATCGTCATGGACGGCAAGCCCGGCACCGCGATGCAGGCATTTGCCGAGCAGCTCAATGACCTGGACATCGCCGCGGTCGTGACCTATCAACGTAATGCCTTCGGCAATAACACGGGCGATCTCGTGCAGCCCTCGCAGGTCAAGGGCCTGCGCGAGTAAGGGCCGGTTTTTCGGGGGACTGGTAAAGATGGCGACAGCAGCAAGCACATATCACGAAGAGCATCCGGGCGGTATCACCCGCTGGTTGTTTACCACCAACCACAAGGATATCGGCACGCTTTATCTGTGGCTGGCGCTGATCATGTTCTTTGTGGGCGGCGCCATGGCGCTTATCATCCGCGCCGAACTGTTCCAGCCCGGCCTGCAGATCGTGGACCCCCATTTCTTCAACCAGATGACTACGATGCATGCGCTTATCATGGTGTTCGGCGTGGTGATGCCGGCCTTTGTCGGTTTCGCCAACTGGCAGATCCCGATGATGATCGGCGCGCCGGACATGGCGTTGCCGCGCATGAACAACTGGAGCTTCTGGATCCTGCCGTTCGCCTTCACCCTGTTGTCCAGCACCCTGTTCATGCAAGGCCAGGGCGGCGCCCCGTCGGCGGGTTGGACGCTCTATCCTCCGCTGACGGTTCAGGGCGGAATCGGCACGGACTTCGCCATTCTGTCCATCCATATGTTGGGCATTTCCTCGGTGCTCGGTGCCATCAACATCATCGCCACCATCCTCAACATGCGGGCGCCGGGCATGACTCTGATGAAAATGCCCCTGTTTGTGTGGACCTGGCTTATTACCGCTTACCTGTTGCTCGCCGTGATGCCGGTGCTTGCCGGCGCCGTAACCATGTTGCTTACTGACCGCCATTTTGGCACCAGTTTCTTTGACGCGGCTGGCGGCGGTGATCCGGTATTATTCCAGCACGTGTTCTGGTTCTTCGGGCATCCGGAGGTGTACATTTTGATTCTGCCAGCTTTTGGCATTGCCTCGCAGATCATACCGACATTCTCCCGCAAGCCGCTCTTCGGCAATGACTCTATGGTGTACGCTACCGCATCAATCGCCTTCCTCTCTTTCTTAGTATGGGCGCACCACATGTTTACGGTCGGCATGCCCGTAGGCGGCATGCTGTTCTTCATGTACGCCACCATGCTCATCGCCGTGCCCATCGGGGTGAAGGTGTTCAACTGGATCGCGACCATGTGGCGCGGGTCGATGACGTTTGAGACGCCCATGCTGTTCGCCGTGGCGTTTGTGTTCTTGTTTACCATCGGCGGGCTTTCCGGACTGATGCTGGCGATCGTGCCGGCGGATTTCCAGTACCACGACACCTACTTTGTCGTGGCGCACTTTCACTATGCCCTGGTGTCGGGATCAATTTTCACCATCTTCGCCGGCGCCTATTACTGGTTGCCCAAGTGGACCGGCCACATGTACAACGAGACTCTGGGCAAGTGGCATTTTTGGCTGACGGTGATCGCATTCAACATCACATTCTTCCCGCAGCATTTTCTGGGGCTGGCGGGTATGCCGCGGCGCATTCCGGACTACGCCTTGCAGTTCACCGAGTTCAACCAGATATCGACCATTGGCTCGTTCGTGCTCAGCGCGGCCCAACTCCTGTTCCTGTACATCGTGGTGCAGACGATTCGCGGCGGCAACAAGGCGACAACTCAGGTGTGGGAAGGTGCGGAAGGCCTGGAATGGACGGTGCCTTCACCGGCCCCTTACCACACCTTTGCAACGCCGCCCAAGGTTAGCTAGATACGCAGGCAAGCACTGGCAAGGCCCGTGAACTTGCGTGATGTAACTAATGGCGTCATGGCAGCAGAAAGCGGAAAAACGCCGGAGCAACGATGGCCGTGGTCATGGGGATGCCGATGCCGGTGGCGCTCGCGCACAGTGCCGTGAGCGCGCTATTGTTGTTGAGCATGGTGACCCTATATCATGCCATCCGACCACCCGGCGTAAGCATCAGAAGGGCCTTGAAGTCGTCGTGAAATCGTAAAATCCTTCCATTTCCGCAGTCACACCACAGCGCCGGGACAAGATCCGTGTGCGCGAGTACTTCGAGCTCACCAAGCCGAGGGTGGTCTCGCTGATTGTGTTCACGGCGGCGGTCGGCATGTTTCTCTCTACACCCGGCCTGGTGCCGTGGGACATCCTGATCCTCGCCACCGCGGGCATCGCCTTGGCCGCCGGCGCGGCCGCGACCATCAACCATTTCGTGGAGCAGCGCTCGGATGCCTTGATGGCGCGCACCCGTGACCGCCCGCTGCCGACGGGTCGGATCAATACGCGCGGCGCTATCGTCTTCGCCGCGGTGCTGGCGATCGCCTCCATGTTGATTCTGGGTGTGGGTGTCAATGTGCTCACGGCGGGGCTGACGTTCGTATCACTGATCGGCTACTCGATCATTTACACCGTGTTCCTCAAGCGCCGCACGCCGCAGAACATCGTCATCGGCGGCGCCGCCGGTGCGGCCCCACCGCTGCTCGGCTGGACCGCCGTCACCGGGGAAGTGGCGAGCGATGCGTTGCTGCTGTTCCTTATCATCTTTCTGTGGACGCCGCCGCACTTCTGGGCGCTCGCGCTTTATCGCCACCAGGAGTACGCCGATGCCGGCATTCCCATGCTGCCGGTGACCCACGGCAGCAAGTTCACGCGGCTGTATATCCTGCTTTACACGATCCTGCTGGCGGCGGTGACGGTGTTGCCGTTCGCCACGCGCATGGCGGGGTTTATGTATTTGTTCGGGGCGTTGGTGCTGAACGCGGGGTTTTTGTATTACGCCTGGAAGTTGTACCGGCATTACAGCGATGCGCTTGCCCGGAAGACCTTCTTTTATTCGATTCAATATCTGGCCCTGCTATTTGCCCTGTTGTTGATTGACCACTATCGTGTTTATATCCATGAGGCCCTGCAATCGACGCTTTATTGATGCGTAGATTTAGCTATTCATTTCTCATCATTGGTTTTTTCCTTGCCGCCATCGGGTTTGCAGGCTGTTCACCCTCTGCGCCCACTTTTAAGTCACTCGATATCAGCGACGTGGATGGGGCGGTGACTTTGAGCTAACGGTGCATACCGGCGAACGCGTAAGGTTTTCCGATTCTCATGGCAAGGTGCTGATTCTGTTCTTCGGTTTTACCGGCTGCCCCGATATATGTCCGCCGACGTTGACCAAATTGGCGCTGCTTAAAAAGCGTCTTGGGGAAGACGCGGACCGCGTACAGGTGCTTTTTGTCACTGTAGATCCCGAGTTCGATACCCCTAAACAACTTGCTGCGTTTGTACCGAAATTCGATCCATCCTTCATCGGCCTGACCGGTACGGCGTATGAGATCTCCTAACTAAGGGGGATATTATGAAAATGCTAAGGCATTATTTTATCAGCGACAACCTAGACGACCTGGAAGTCTTTGAAGAGCAACTGGAGAACGCCGGCGTTTCCAACCCGCAGATCCACGTACTCAGCCGGAACGATACGGACGTTGCGCGTCATCATCATCTCCACGACGTTAAGTCATTTATGAAGAAAGATATTGTCCACTCAACGACGCTAGGCGCCGTGATTGGGATTTTTGCTTCGGCGCTAGTTCTTTCCGTTGCTTATTTTTCTGGCTGGACGGAAACAGCCGCCGGTTGGATACCTTTTATTTTTCTTGCGGTGATCATGCTTGGCTTTTGCACCTGGGAGGGGGGATTGCTTGGTATCCAAAAACCCAACCACCACTTTCGCCGTGTCGAAAAAGCCTTAAGCGACGGCAAACATATCTTTTTTGTGGATCTCGAGCCCTGCCAGGAAGTGGTATTGGAGAAGCTGCTAAAATCCCACCCGCAATTGCAGCTGGCAGGAACCGGAATATCCACCCCACACTGGTTTATCGAGTGGCAGAAAAAAATACCCCGTTTCTTTAAAGAAACATGGCCATAATAAGGGCTGTTTGACTATTCACGGATGGAGTTTCAAACTCTTTTCAAGTCTATAGATGCTATCTATGTTTTGGAAACAATAATCCGTGGAGGGTCGAATACAAAAAATCGGTTTGGCTTGCGCTATCTCTAACAATCGGCTCGGTTGAGGGGCGTCATCGACAGAGACCGCATACCTATGCCAAAAAGAGGAACGTTAAAAGTCGTCGCTGGTATCGCTGCCTCGTTTACTGGTCTCGCCGGCATTATTATTTTTCTATCGGTAAACAAAATAGTAAGTTTCGAGATGACGATACTAATGCTTGTTGCTTTGTTTGGGCTGTATATTGGGTTCGGAATTCTAATTGCTGTCTATCGCTTAATTAGTAAGCTGGAATGAGCGTTTTAAAATCACCGGGAGACGGAGTTGAAGACCAGCCTAGCGAATGCGGCACCTTACCAATCGATGCAACGGACTCTCATAAGCGTCATCCTTTTTGCACGCGCAAAAGGTTGCCACTTATGTTAACCGCTGATCTCAATCATTAGGTGCCCTGGATTAACGGTATGAGGGAGGTAATACAACTTGTTGGAAAATTCACCGGCGTAGTATCCGGGGTTGGAGCATGTGCGTCCTGGACCGTCGCAATGTGGACACCCACCCCGGCGCTTCCGTTGTCTGGTATGGCTTTTGCCGTAGCGCTGTTAATGGCGATGCTTGCGATCATAGCCGTAATCGCCTCGGTCCATGGGCATGGCATTACGCTAATAGTGTTGTTCTTTGCGTCCTTCTTTCCGATTGGTTTGTTCCTGCTTGGGATACCCGGTTGGGCGCGGGTGATTGGTGTCCTAAACTTGGGTTATCTGATTGCCGGCCTGGTGGCATGGCGGATGCCACGCGCGATCGAAAGATCTGAATCATCGAGCACCTAACTGCTGTTTCCGCAGCGGCCTTCGTTTACCCGTCACCTTCGAGATCCGSCRASSAYMRMSRKCWASMSKCKKKMYSKRYRACKACNCWCWKCCNANCTAGCGYGGRTCGGTAAAACAAGGCATCCAAGAAMNCCCCCCCGCCAAGCAACAAAAGGTGYAGNGSKGGATGAAGGCTAAGGKWCGAGYKTCTTCGCCACGGAAGGAAACKTYTGSTGTKATTCGGNTTCTGCCGGTTAYTTCGACTGYGCCACCATGTAGTCGACGGCGGCCTTGACCTCRGCGTCGCTCAGCGCCGGGTTGCCRCCTTTGGCCGGCATCACKCCYGCRCTYCCCTGTAGCCCGTTGATGGMGCTGGCGTACAGGCTGTCGAGGCCCTTGGCGATGCGTTTGCCCCASTGGCTGGCATCACCCAGCTTCGGCGCGCCGGCAATCCCGGCACCGTGGCAGGCGACACAGRYGCTTTGGTAGACCTGTTGTCCGTTGACCTTGACCGGTGCGGCGGCTGCGACTKGKAYGGGMKCYCGCWGSGKTTCMGYYGCGGCRACKTTGATCTGGCCGACGGGTTTMRTCYGCTCGGCKACACYKGARCCSRCGCYYAACAGCGCGTTGCGATCCTGTCGGACCCGGTTGGGGGTGTCGCGGTGATGGGCCACGAGAATATAAATGAACAGCGTCAGCACTGCGCTGACCACAGAAATAATCAAAACGTTCTTCGCGAAGCGCTTCTCAGCCATTAGTAGTCCCCGTCGTCAGGAGCGGATTCCTAAATATAGGTGGGCTCGCCTCATCTTTGTTTGAGTACACTAGAATTATTCTGCCCCGAAGAATATGCCCCGCGTGAAGAAGGTGTAGTCCGCTTCAAGCGCCCCGATACCCAAAAGGACCATCAGCAACAGCGGCGGGACCACAACGACATACACCAGGGCCAGCCGCTCCCAGAGCATGTGCATGAAGACGGAAACAATCAGCCCGGCCTTCAACAACATGAAGATAAGGATCAGCGACCATCTGAGGTAACCCTCGAAGTTGAAGTAGTCGACCAGATAAGACGCGGTGCTGAGAACAAACAGCAATCCCCAGATCTTCAAATAAATGCCAATTGGATGTTGTTGGCCCTCTACGTGTGCCATGATTTCCCCTACCAAAGATAGAAAACTGCGAAGATGAATACCCACACCAGATCGACGAAGTGCCAATACAGACCCATGATTTCGATGATCTCGTACTTCCCCTTGCGGCCGGTCATAAACCCCGGCCGCTCGTTATCCAAATCTCCCCGTATAACCTTTATCGCCATGATGATCAGGAAAATCACACCAATCGTCACATGCGTGCCGTGGAAGCCCGTGATCATAAAAAAGGTCGATCCGAACTGGGCCGCGCCCATGGGGTTGCCCCAGGGACGGACGCCGTCCTCCACGATCAGTTTGGTCCATTCAAACGCCTGCATGCCGACGAAGCTGGCGCCCAATGCCGCGGTGATCACCAACAAGATAAAGGTTGTTTTGCGATCCTTGAGATAGCCGAACCTGACGGCCATGGCCATGGTCCCGCTACTGCTGATCAAGATGAAGGTCATGATGGCGATCAGGATCAGGGGGATGTGATGTCCAGCGATCGTCAACGCGAAGACCTCGCTGGGGTTGGGCCAAGGCACCGTGGTGGACATGCGCACGGTCATGTATGAGATCAAAAAACAGCTGAAAATGAAGGTGTCGCTCACGAGGAAGATCCACATCATGGCCTTGCCCCAGGGGACGTTCTTAAACGCCCGCTGGTCCGACGACAAATCGGCGACGATGCCTGGCAAGCCTTCAGGCCGTGGGAGGATATCTCCCGTACTGGTCAGTACAGGTGGCGTCATGTGCGTTGATCTGGTTTATCTAATGCCGCGGAGCTTCAACAAAAGGTCTAAATTATCCCCTGAAAACAACAGGCCAAAAAGGATCAGCCAAACCAGGAGCATGAAGTGCCAGTAAACGGTGCACAGCTCCACACTCTGCCGGACCTGCGCCGCGTCAAAATCGCCCCACACCTTGATGACGGTACGAAACCAGGCCACCAATCCGCCCACCAAATGCAGCCCGTGCAACCCCGTGATCAGATAAAAAAACGCGATCGCGGGGTTGGTTATGTCAAAATAATTCATCATGCCCAGTTGCCGCCAGGCCAGGACCTGCCCGGCCAGAAAGGCAATGGTGAAAGCGCCGCCAGCAAGCAGGCCGATTCTCAAACCGTCTATCTGCCCCCGGCGTACGGAATACTGGGTCCATTGCATCGCGATACTGCTCAAGACCAACATAAACGTATTGTTCCACAGCAGCCCCAGTTGCGGCGTGGGGCGCCAATCTTCATACGCCATCCGGTCGCCATAAGCGATAATCAAAAGCATGAACAGGACCGTGACCACGGCAAGAAATATCCGCAGAGCGAGTTTCTTCGCCGGCAGGGAAGATAGGCCTCCTTCGCGGAGATCTGTGGCCGTCCCCTGGGGCGTCGCCCAGGGCTTAACCGTCAGCTGATGGAAGATGCTCATGCCTTAGATTCCTGGGCGCCTATGCCTTACCGCCGTCAAGCATGACCACCTCACCTGGTGGAACGTTTTGCGGGATGAAGTCCTCCTTGACACCCGGCACGCTGTAATCGTAAGCCCAGCGATAGACCAGGGGTAGCTCCTTGCCGAAGTTGCCGTGCTTCGGCGGAGTATCGGGGGTTTGCCACTCGAGCGTGGTGGCGCCCCAAGGGTTGCTACCCGCCTCTTTGCCCTTGAAATAGCTCGTGATCAGGTTGTACAAAAACAGCAGTTGGGAGGTGCCCACGGTCAACGCCGCGATGGTAATACCAGCGTTCATGAAATTTACCGACTCCGGGATAAAGTCGATGGTTCCCAAGGCATAATACCGGCGCGGCACGCCTAAAAAACCCAGGTAATGCATGGGAAGGTAGATCGCATAGGAGCCGAGGAAGGTGATCCAGAAGTGCCATTTGCCCAAGGTGTCGTTCAGCATGCGGCCGGTGATCTTGGGGTACCAGTGGTAGATCGCCCCGAACACAACCATAATTGGTGCTATGGCCATCACCATATGGAAGTGGGCGACTACAAACATGGTATCCGAAAGCGGCAGATCAACCGTGACGTTGCCCAGGAATAGGCCGGTCATCCCCCCGTGGATAAATGTGAAGATAAACCCGATGGCAAACAGCATGGGGACGGTAAGGTGGATGTTGCCGTGCCACAGCGTCAGCACCCAGTTGTAGACCTTGATGGCGGTGGGAATGGCGATGATGAGCGTGGTGGTGGCGAAAAAGAAACCGAAGTAGGGGCTCATGCCACTGACGTACATGTGATGTGCCCAGACCACGAAACTGAGGATGCCGATGGCCAGAATCGCCCAGACCATCTGCCGATAGCCGAATATAGCTTTTCTCGCATGCACACTGAGCAGATCGGAGACCATACCAAAGGCCGGCAGGGCGACGATGTAGACCTCGGGATGGCCGAAAAACCAGAACAGGTGTTGAAACAACACCGGGCTGCCGCCCGCATAGTCACTTTGTTGTCCCATGGAAACGATGGCGGGCATGAAGAAGCTGGTACCGAGTAGAGCGTCCAAGATCATCATGATGGCGCTGACGAACAAGGCGGGAAACGCCAACAGCGCTAGGACCGTGGCCATGAAAATGCCCCAAACCGTTAAGGGCATACGCATCAGCGTCATCCCCCGTGTGCGCGCCTGCAACACCGTCACCACGTAGTTCAAACCGCCCATGGTGAAGCCGATGATGAAGAACGCCAGGGAGACAAGCATCAAAATAATGCCCCAATCCGCTCCCGGCGTGCCCTCGAGGATGGCCTGCGGCGGATACAGGGTCCAGCCGGCACCCGTGGGCCCGCCGGGCACGAAGAAGCTCGCCAGCAGTAACAGTACGGCCCACAAATAGACCCAATAACTCACCATGTTGACATAGGGGAAGACCATATCGCGGGCGCCGACCATCAGCGGGATGAGGTAGTTGCCGAACCCGCCCAGGAACAACGCCGTGAGCAGGTAGATGACCATGATCATGCCGTGCATGGTGACAAACTGAAGGTAGGCGCTTGGGTCGATAAAGGCGAAGGTGTTCGGGAATCCGAGTTGCAGTCGCATCAAGCCCGACAACACCAGCGCCACCAATCCTATTCCGATCGCGGTAACCGCGTATTGGATGGCGATGATTTTGGCGTCTTGGGAAAAGACGTATTGTCCCAACCAGGTCTTTGCGTGGTAAAGCTCTACCTCTTCGACTTCGACAGGTCCGACGTGAGCTGTGGCATCATGCGCAACGGTAGACATCAGAATCTCCTCTTCGCTAGATCATGCTTATTTCGCCTGAATCTCATCATTTATAGGCCCTCTCAACAGATTAAGCGTGCCGGTCATTGCAAGGTGTTGATATATGCGACGATGTCATTGACCGCCTGGTCATCGACCAGCATTGCGGCCACAAGTGCCATCTGGGCTCCGTACATGTCGAGCGGATGGCTGCCGCGAATACCCTGTTTGAAATTCTTCAATTGCGTGACCATATACCAATCACTCATGCCTTTAAGCCCGGGGGCATTCATGGCCTGCACGCCCTGTCCTCTGGACCCGTGACAGGCGCCGCAGGTCGTATAACGCTTTTTACCGTTTGCCGCATCCCCCGTCACCGTGGCCGGGGCGGGATTATCCGGCAGCGTCTTGATATAGGCGACGACATTATTGATGGCGGTGTCATCAGCCAGCGTCGCCGCCATCGGCGCCATCATTTTACCGAACACGTCCTGCTCGTGTGTACCCCGAGCGCCCTGCTTGTAAGATTTCAATTGCCGCTTGAGGTACCAGTCTCCTTGCCCAGCCAATTTCGGTGCATACATTGCGGCGTTACCCTGCCCTTGCGGACCATGACAGCTGCTACAGACCGCATAGAGCTGTTCGCCTGCGGCCACATTGCCCGCTACTTTCACCGACTTTGAGGTTTGCGCGAACGTCGGATAGCTGCTTAACCACGCCTGAAACGCGGCCTCTTCCTCCACCACAACCTTGCCACGCATGGTGTAATGCCCGATGCCGCATAATTCTTCACAGAGCAAGTCGAATTTCGCGGTCCGGGTTGGAGTGAACCAGACGTAGGTAACCAGGCCCGGCACCAGATCCATCTTGACCCGGAACTGCGCCACCGCGAAGTCGTGCAGCACGTCTGTCGAGCGCAGCAGCGCCTTGACCGGCTTGCCGATGGGCAGATGCACCTCCGGGCTTGCGACCAGGACATCGTCTTGTCCGTTGGGATCGTCTGGATTCATCCCAAACGGGTTGTTATCGTTGATGTACTTGGCAGCAACGGTTCCCAATACGCCGTCCTTTCCGGGAAAGCGATAGCTCCAGTGCCACTGCTTGCCGACGACCTCAAACACCATCGCGTCTTTCGGCACTTCGACGAACTTGGCCCAGACGAATAAACCGGGCGCCAACATGGCGAYGACRCCTACCGTGGTYAWTCCGGTGAGCCACCACTCCAGCTTCTTGTTTTCGGGTTCGTACGCCGCCCGTCTGCCCTTCCGGTAACGGTAGCGGATGATGGCATAGGCCATGAATAAATTAATGGCGACGAAGACAAAGCCGGTRACCCAGAAGGTGAGGTTGATCGTGTCGTCGATCATACCCCAATTGGACGCTATCGGCGTGAGCCACCATGGGCTCCACAAGTGAAATAGGACAGAGCCGR
This sequence comes from Proteobacteria bacterium SPGG2, assembly GCA_001643475.1. Taxonomy (GTDB): domain Bacteria; phylum Pseudomonadota; class Gammaproteobacteria; order Acidiferrobacterales; family SPGG2; genus SPGG2. Next base: position 14,607 of record LXTK01000197.1, read on the forward strand.
CGRCCAATAAAATTAATACAATTSCGAAARCCATKTYYTRATTATAAGCTACGGTTTTGAATCTACACAAACTGTTTTGGGCGGTGTCCCCTGTGTCAGGATAGTTGTCGCGTCTGTTTTGTTGGAAAGTAGAACGACAGGGGGCGGCAAGTGAACGAGGAATGCCACATTACAGTGAAGAGTTCAGAGAACAGTCAGTGCGTAAGATGATGGCGCCGAATGCCCAATCGGTGGCCGCGGTCAGTCGGGAGAGCGGCGTGTCAGAGCAAACGCTTTACAATTGGCGGAATCGATTTCGTCATCAGGGGAAAGCCGTGCCTGCCGATCCATCCAATCCCGAGAACTGGAGCGGGGAGAACAAGCTGGCCGTGGTGATCGAGACCGCGGTGCTGAACGAGGAAGAGTTGGCGGAATATTGCCGGCGCAAAGGGCTCTACGTCGAGCAGATTACCCGCTGGCGCGAAGCCGCCATTGCCGGCGCCGAGACGCCGCGGCCCCTGTGCGGCGCCGAGCGCCGGGAGCTGCAGCAGGATCGCAAGAAGATTCGCCGGCTGGAGAAGGAGCTGCGCATCGGCATATCGGCAGGTATTGGATGGTGGGGCCTCCAGGCCGTCGGCATCTTCGCGGTGGCGGCTGTGTCGGTGGATCGAGCATGGCCGCGCACGGATTTCAGCCGCAAAACCGTGGACCTGACCGAGATTCAATCCGGCGGGCCGCCCAAGGACGGCATCCCGGCCATCGACCGGCCCCATTTTATTTCAACACGCGAAGCCGGTGACTGACTGGATCCCCGTGAACCACATCCTGTACGGTACCTTCCCCTTCAGGGAGGGGAAGGGATTTTCTATTTTTAGAAGTGTCCTTAAGAAGCGCCGTTCGTGCGCGACGTCAGGCGGTTGATAATCAAGCCGTGAAAAGAATCGCTGGGCGAGCGGAACGTCCAGCCGAGGTAGGCCTGGCGGTTCGCGCACAGGGCAATCCTCCAGCCGCAGCCGCTGAACCAGGTGTGCTCCGTCGTTTCAGCGCCGATGGGTGTGCAACCGGAAGCGTTGCGGAAGCAGCCGATGTGAAACACGAGGCCGTGGGGATTGGTACAGGTGTGTTCATGACCGCCCTATATACTGATGCGTTCCTCCTGCCGAGTGACTGTATAATGACAGGCGGCGCAAAACAGGCGTTTTTCCTTTTTAGGCTTTTCATCGGCCCTGGACTTGGCCTGCTTTTCCCGCTTGAATTCGGATCGAGGATCGAAAAACAGCCAGACAGGCAGGGCGAGCCCCAGTACGCATTTCCCTCCAAAGGGTATTTAAACAGATATTAGAATGTCAGCACTCCGGTGTAGCCATACAGCCGGTTGTGTGAGATCTCGCCATTGGCGAAGAAACCCACCGGCGAAAACTCGCCCAGTTCCTGCTGGATGGACTTAAGTTCCTCGGAATTCTCGCCGAACATGTGTTGTCCGCGGCCGAAGGCAGGAGTAATAAACCCCGCCTTTTGGCGGTCTATCGCCCCGGCGTTTGATATCCCGCAACATGCGCAGGAGGTCCTCTTGTGCGGTCTGGGTGTCACAGCGGCAAAACAGGAGCGAGTCGCCGGCGCTCAAAAATTCGCCGATGGCAATCAGCTTGTTGTGCGTGTCGATTCCGACCAGGTTACGTACCAGGTAATCGCCGGTGTCCGATCCCCCGATCGGGAGGCCGGCGGACTTCCAGTACCACGATACTTATTTCGTGGTCGCTCATTTCCACTATGTGCTTTTCTCGGGATCCATCATGGCCATCATGGGCGCGGTGTATTTCTGGTTGCCCAAGTGGACCGGTCATATGTACAACGAGACCATGGGCAAGTGGCATTTCTGGTTGACGGCAATATTTTCAACATCACGTTCTTCCCACAGCACTTCTTGGGACTGGCGGGGATGCCACGCCGCATCCCCGACTATGCGCTGCAGTTCAGCGAATTCAACATGTGGTCGAGCATTGGCGCATTCGGCTTGGGCCTGACACAGCTGCCGTTCCTTTACATCGTTGTGCAGACTGTGCGTGGCGGCAAGAAGGCCTCGACTCAGGTCTGGGAAGGGGCGCACGGCCTGGAGTGGACCGTGCCCTCGCCGCCGCCATACCATACGTTTATGACGCCGACCAAGGTACGGACGACTGACCTGATAAGCCCATGACCGTGCATACGGGAAGGCCCCCGGCACAAAGACGTGCGATTATTCGTACGGTGATAATCCTGGGCGCGATGGCATTGGCGTTTTATCTATTTTTCATCATTCGGGGGTTGCTGTGAGCGCTCCCGATGCGCGGGCGCGGGCCAACAAGCGCCTCGCCGGCAAGCTGTTCCTGGTGGTAGTGGCGATGTTCGCGTTCGGCTTCGCGCTGGTGCCGCTGTACGACGTGTTCTGCCAGATCACCGGTCTCAACGGGAAGACCGGGCGTACTGATGAGCAGGTGGTGCAGGCCAGTCAGGTGGACACGGGCCGCTGGGTCACGGTCGAGTTCACCGGCCAGGTGATGAACGGCCTGCCCTGGGAGTTTCGGCCCTTGCAGAACAAGCTGCGTTTGCACCCCGGTGAGACCGCCGTGGTCAAGTACTACGTGCGCAATACGACGGCTGAGACCATGACCGGGCAGGCGGTTCCCAGCGTGAGCCCGCCCAGGGCCGCCTCACACTTCAAGAAGGTCGAGTGCTTTTGCTTCAGCCGGCAGCAGCTCGAGGGCGGGCAGAGCGAGGAGATGCCCGTGAGGTTCCTGGTGGAAAGCGATCTACCCGAAGACGTTAAGACGCTTACCCTGTCTTATGCGTTTTATGATGTCGATTSGTCGCAARCGCGGCGGRTCRGCARCAATGCGMGTCTCGCGACCCACGGGCGTGAACCGTCGCAACACCGGGCGTCGTCCGGCGGATAGAGTTTGATGTCGCAAGAATACAACTAGMGGGAAAATCGTATGGCTGCRGCACACGGTAGCTACTACCTTCCTAACCCGAGCSCSTGGCCGGTGWTAAYGTCSAYCGGCCTGTTTTCGYTGGCRCTKGGTTTCGTKYTGTTYATCAAYGRMGTYGGNGWTNGGCCYGTRSCTMATGATSMTSGGTGTGGCGATCRTYGTSTAYATRMTGGTYCGMTGGTTTGGYCAGGTCATCGGKGARAGCGAGRGCGGGCTCTACAACGAGCAGGTCGATCGGTCTTTTCGCTGGGGCATGGCCTGGTTCATCTTCTCCGARRTSATGTTYTTCGSCGCRTTCTTCGGSGYSCTGTTCTACRTMCGCATGTTCGCGGTGCCATGGTTGGGGGACACCGAGTTGTTGTGGCCGGGGTTTGACGCGGATTGGCCAACGGCTGGACCGGCGGGCGATGTCGCGCTGCAACCGCACGAAGTACCGGGTCCCGGCCAATTCACACCGATGGCGGCCTGGGGTATTCCGGCTCTCAACACGGCCATCCTCTTGAGTTCGGGTGTAACCATTACTATCGCTCACTGGGGGTTGTTGAAAGACAACCGTGGCCAGCTCATCACCTTCCAGTTCCTAACCATTGTGCTCGGTATTCTATTCCTGGTCTTGCAGGCCGATGAGTATGTGGAAGCCTACACCCAATTGGACCTGACGCTTAAGCAAGGCGTCTATGGGGCGACATTCTTTATGCTCACCGGGTTCCATGGTTTCCACGTCACCATGGGAACCATCATGTTGACGGTGATCCTGGTACGGTGCATGAAGGGCCACTTCACGCCGCAGCAGCACTTCGGGTTTGAAGCCGTCGCCTGGTATTGGCACTTCGTGGACGTGGTGTGGTTGTTCTTGTTTGTGTTTGTTTATTGGTTGGCGGTGTAGACGAGATTAGATTCATTAATCAAAAGGCGCTGCGAACTTTTGCAGCGCCTTTTTTATTTAATGAGGCTTTATGGTGAGAGATCAGTGGCACGGTTTTGCCAAAATGTTACCTAAATAAGGGGCACTATTTACAAGTGCTTAAAAAATGGTGTCCCCAAGGGGGTTTGCACCTTATACAAACGGGCTGCTTGTGCTGTTTTCGGGGGAGGCGGTGTGATCGGTGACAGCGACTAGATCGAACTCTCGACACGCGGATTTTCAGTCAGTCAAAAAACAACCCAAGAAGACCCATCGTGACTAATCAAGAGGTTGGACGGTAGCTTTTACGCTCGTAGATCCTCTCAACAATGCCGGGTCGGCGCACAGTGGTAGCAAAGCGGTAGCAACTGACCCGCGGTTTTACCAATGCGCATTCCCTCTGCTGAGTGTGCTCTCACAATCTATCGAGTCTACTGGGCATCGGGTGCTGGCGATCGCCAGGCTGCTGCCAAATAGCCGATCAGCCCGAGTGCGGAAGCGCCGACCATCACAGCGAATACCGCGACAGGGCCGCCGGCTTGAAGAGTGCCGACTAACTGCGCTGCGCAGGCACTGGCGAGTAGCTGGACAAATGAAAACAACCCTGATCCAGCGCCCGCGTGATCACCAGCGGCGGCCAGCATGCCGGCTTGAGCCCCGGGCAGGGCGATTCCGGACGCAACTGCAAGTCCGGCAGCGGGTAAGAAAAGCGCTAGGGGATGCAACGGCGCACCGGCGACCCACAGCCATCCAAGTGCGCAGGCAACAAGTCCCGCAATGGCGCCGATCAACGTGAGCGTCTCGTTGCTCAGGAGGTGACTCCATTTGCCGGCGATCAAACTGCCGACGAAGTAACCAGCTGGGACGAGTATGAAATAAAATCCGTAGACTGTCGCCGGATAGCCCAGAATTTCCGACATGACGTATGGGGCACCGGCGACAAAGCCGAAAAAAGCCGCCTGACTGAGTGTTCCGTACGCCAAGAATTTGAGGTAGGTCGCATTTCTTAGCACGCTCGCATAGCCTTGCCCCACCGGAATTGTCGCATCGGCGTTCGTATCGGGGCGAGTTTCGGGTAGGCGATAAGCCACTATGACGAACAGCAGCGCTGCAACGATCGCGATGGTGACGAAAATGGCACGCCAACCGGTGGTGTCCACCAGGTACCCGCCCATCACAGGGCCGATCATCGGGGCGAGAGTCATTGCAGCAGTCACGTACGCTAGGACGCCAGCCGCGCGTTTGTCACCATAGACATCGCGCACCACAACTCTGGCCAGGACGAAACCGCTGCTCGCCCCGGCGGCTTGTAAGGCTCGCCCCGCGATCACCCATTCAATGGCGGGACC